>JAICXY010000088.1 GCA_025934495.1 Candidatus Nitrosocosmicus sp. | reverse complement strand
GATGACATTTGTTCTGGGAAGTCCTATTCTATTGCCATATATCCAAGGTCATAAACATTTACGACTTCTTTGAGATGGACATAGTGATTCTTTTTATATATGTCATTATCATGCCCTAGTTCTTTCTTATGTCCTTTTTGTGAATGATATTACCACGATGATGATGATGATGATGATTGTTATGATTGTTAACCATTATCTGCAACTGTACTTTAGTAGTATGTCTTTTCTTCTTGCTCTAGAATAGAAAATATGCTTTATTTTATTATTTGTAGGGTCTTGGTATTTGCTGTTGCTGTCCGGTACAATCTATGAAGGACAGAAAAATAGAAAATATTTCTCTACTATTTCCTCTACTACTGGTGTATTTAGCATCTTTTTTGTTTTATCGTATGTTTTCTATGGGATTGGTAAACATTCTCTTATTACTAATCTCAATCTTTTGTATATCTCTACAAAGATGTTGTTCATCTAAATCAAAGAGAAAACTAGAAAGTGTAAGTTATATAAAAAGATAGTACACTAAAAGAATTAGAAATCTATTCCATAGGTCAAGTTTGAAAGGTCTAACTTATAACAGTACCAATGTCCCTCTTTCTTTCTTTCTTTCTTTTAAAAGATACGCGTTGTGTTGTATACCTCTCTGCTGTTTATATTTTTAATATCTCTTTATTGTAAATATTATTGAACTCGTACGTCAAGGCAGCAGTGAATGATTTGAAAAAGCAATAGTGATTTTTTTGATAACCGTCAAAGGAAAGCAAATAAATAAATAAATAACAGATGTGTGAGGAGATGAGATTCATAAAGCTGTTTGTCCTAATTTTGCAAGATATTTATCTAAAAGTGCAATGATATTTTATACCGATTTTCTTTACGATCCTTTTCTACCTATTTTGTTGTTGGCCATCCATGTATAGAACACTATTGTTCTCTTTTTCAGTAACCTAAATATTCTAGTATGCCTGTGGACATTAACGCTTTTTGTTCTATCTTTAATCCCTTCATCCCTTCTCCATCATATCTTTTTAATTCTCAAAAGCCTAAACAAGGATTACTTTTATACATTTCTTTTATATTATTAATAGGAACTAGATCATCTTTTAGAACTCG
Organism: Candidatus Nitrosocosmicus sp.; assembly: GCA_025934495.1. Taxonomy (GTDB): domain Archaea; phylum Thermoproteota; class Nitrososphaeria; order Nitrososphaerales; family Nitrososphaeraceae; genus Nitrosocosmicus. The sequence goes on along the minus strand of JAICXY010000088.1, from coordinate 12,243 downwards.
AATAACTATAGAGCCTTTCCTTAACTTTTGGGCAATTTTCTTTTTTGTACAACCACCAATTTATATTTGGTCAGTAGCATTAAGAATAACTATATATACAAAGGTGATAGATAGCATTTGTATTTTATAAAAAACTTTAACAAATTGTTTAGCACACTTGTGCCAATTAGCATATCTTTTTCTTATTTGATAAATGCAGATAATGAATAAGATATAAGCTTTATCTTTTTCCTTAACTTTAAAATAAAGATTTTAATAAAGAGATATATAAGTTATAGCATAAATTTTCCATAGGTTTCCATTTGGATAGTAATGATCATTACCTTACATTAGGCATACTAAAAAAAGCTAGTCAAAAAGAGATAAAAAGTGCATACAGGCGCCTTGCTAGAAAGTATCATCCTGACAGAAACTCCACAGTATCGGATGATATTATGAAAAACATTAATATAGCATTTGAAGTTCTTTCCGATCCTGAAAAAAAGAATGAATATGATAAAACAAACTTTAATTTTGTAGAAAACAAAGATATAACAAATAAAAATTCTGAAAATCAAAAGAATATTGATAATAATAGTAGTATAAACAATGATTACACAGAATGGCAAGAGAACAAATCTTCGTCCGCATACTCTGCTACAACCTTACATGATTATTCCGATTTTATAAATGATAATAATACTACTTTGAAACCAGAAGAAACATCATCAACTCTTCATCAGTTGGAAATTCCACAAAGTCAATATCAGATAATAGTAGAGCCTTCGCTTTGTCTCGCTTTTGGTAGTTGTGAAACGCTTGCTCCAAAAGTTTTTGTAGTGGAAAAGAATAGAAGGATAAACCCAAAGGCAATAGTCAAATCTGAAACTGGAGCGGATTTTGAAACTATACTTGATGCTGCAAAAACATGTCCAACAAAAGCAATAATAATTATAGATAGACATTCAGGTGAACGCATTTATCCTTAACATTAAAAAAATGCGATTTAGATTTGATTATGATCTTATTGATAACAAATATTTCTATTTGTTGAAACAAAATATATAATCATTTTTTTCAAAAAAATAATCGTGTTCTAATAAAAAACGCATTTGTTTATCTTTATGCGGATTTTAATGTTCTTTTACCTTCTACTTCTATAACAACCCTGAGTAGAATAAATTAAACCAACTTTCAAAATTCATATGTGAAGTACCTCACCTTTTTGCATTACATTGTCATACTATCCAATTTATTTTTTTAATCTTATCAAAGATATATTTTTCGTTTTAGCAAACCCGGAAAATCTCCAGCTTTTATTAAATACTAAAAAAGTTCAATCACAAAATATATCAAATATTTTCAGATATCCCTTTTTCTTTTAGCCAAAATCAATATAAGAACATTAATCTCCTATGTTTTACTTTTTTATTCGATTAGCGAACGCTTTACATATTAAATTTGATTTGTTGTATTAATTTAACTGAAAATAAAATTCAAAAATAAGAATTTTGTTTTTTTTTCTTTTATTTGCCTTATTATTATTAATTATTGTTTAAAGTTTTAAGTTTTCTTTTGAAAGATTAATTATATTTCGAAAGGTATCTGCATATGCAAAGGTCATATCGTTTAATATTTTATTTATTGTAACAGTATTTTCTAAATATAAGAAAGCAATCCTCAAATACGTTTCTGGAATTTTTGTGCAGTATGTCTGATTATTCAGAATCATTTTATTCGTGTTTTCAAAAGTAGTAGAAAATAAGGATTGGATAGAGTCAATCGTTTGATTTTGAAGATCAATATAGCTTTTTGTAATATTTTTTGTGGTTAAATTTGAATATTCTCGGAATTTTTCCAATTTCTCAAGATTATGAGAATGTGGTATGGTGTTTTCAATCATATTTTTTTTTAAATTATCTTGAAACTCATTCGAGGCGTTATTGTATGATTGCGGGTTTGCTGAATTAAATCTGTCTGATATTGTTTCTTTTGGCACATGTGATGTTGAGTTTTGAAATTCGGGTGTTAGGGGTACTTCTATATTTGAATCCGGTGTATGAACTAATACTTTTTGGTCTGATTCAATATCCTTGTTTTTGTCTTTTACTGGTACTTCCACCTCGGTTTGTACTTCCACTTCTAATCCTTCTTCTGCTGGAATTGTTGTAACAGTAGCAACAGTAGCTTCAGAGTTTTCTTGATTTACAATTATTCTATCTTCACTTAATGGTGTTTCCGATAATGGATCTTTTACATTTATTTCTAATTTAGAATCAACGGTTTCGTCAATAGACATGTCGATTTTCTTATCCATCTCTTTGTCTGTTTTATTAAGTTCATTTGAATTGTGTACTTTCTTTTCAATTTCAGAGATATCCCCTATTTCTGCAGGCCCTTCAATTATTACTTCTTTTTTTGTTTCTATTGCTTCTTTAACCGCATCCCCAATAGTTGGTGATAGAGATTTTTTTTTATTATTGGTTTGATTATTATCATTAATATTCGAATTATTATAATTATCCATTAATTAATAAAATGCAATAAAGTATTAATATATATTTAGAAAAATATGATATATCCTTTAATAATTTTTTGCAATAATCCCTTTTTTTTCTTTTCAAGTAATGTAAATTGCAATAATTTTTTTAAAAAAATCTAAAAATTTTTTAAAGAATTCAACTACTTATTTATTTAGTAAAAAAAGATAGCAATGACTATCGAATATTATCAAACGATATTAATCTGCAATAACATTATATCATAAAAATGCTCATTTTTATTTACGATTGATATTCAGGTATATCAAAGATTGTAATAATATAAACATAGTATTATTAATTAAATAAGTATCATTAAAGTGAAGAACAGTCATGTCGGATAAGGTGGATCAAAGAAATACGATATTAAATTTATACAATTCAGGAATAGATCCAGAAACAATATCCCTTGAATTGGATATCAATCAAGACACTGTAATAAAAGTAATTAATGGTGAAACAACTCAGGAGTCGGAAAAGCTTTCAAATAATATAGGTAATAATCTTTTAAACAGAGTATACCTTGATGCAGTCATTGATATAAATACAATAATTAAAGATTCTCAAATTAGGATTTGGAAGGCTTTGAAAGCAAAACCTGATTATAATACTTCTTTTCAGGAAACACAAAATATTCTGGAAAGGTATGGAGAATCAAAAATTAATCTTATTATGTTACATATTGATTTAGTGGGTTCTACTCGAATGTCTTTGAATTTGCCCATTGATAGACTAACAACAATAATTAGAACTTTTGCTCAACAAATGTCTATAATAATATCAATGTATGGAGGATTTGTCTTAAAATATATAGGGGATGCAGTTTTGGCATTTTTCATAGTAGAAGACATTCAAGATACAAAAATTTCTACCGATTTGAAAATCGAAAACAAAGATAACAAAAATTCATATTGTCTTCAATACAGTAATGCAATAAGCTCTGCTTATACAATGATCAAAGTTGTAAAAGAAGGCATAAATCCTATTTTAAATCAATATGATTACCCGGAACTAAAAGTTAGGATAGGTATAGATTTCGGAGAGATAGCCATAGTTCAATATGGATGGGATATAGACGAATACAAAGGTCTGGTTTTAAAAAAACCCCATCTTGACCTTATAGGATATACTATTAGTATAGCAGTGAAAATGACAACACTTGCTAAGTCTGACCATATTGTGATAGGCCAAAAATTATTTGATAAATTAAATATAAAAGAAAAAGAGATTTTTAAAAAATTGCCTGTTGTCTCCGAGATTTGGGATTATATGCACAAGACAACTGGTCGAATATATGATTTGTATGAAAACACTTGATAATTTGTTTTTAATTAATTGAGATTTTAAAACTATATAAAAGTTAATAATAAAAACAATATGGAATAAAAAAGATAATTTATTTTATAATAAGTAATATCTCTATTTAAAATGCAATTAGATAAAAACCTTTATTTTTTGTATCGGCGTCTCTCAAAAAAAATAATAGCAAAGATTTGATCTCCCTATAAATATTAGATTATCCAATCTTTGTTTATTTATCTTTTTTAGTAAATGTGATGAGATCAGAAAATTCACCTATATTTTAATTAAAATGTAAAGATAAATTTTTAATATTATTATACATTTCTTCTAATAACAATCGTCATAATAAGAACAAATGTAATATTGTAAAATTCGAAGTATATTTATAAATTTAATAAAAATTTGACTTTAGTAATACAAAATTATTGAAAATGATTCAATTAAATGTTAAATTTAACTAATTGAAAATGAAAATCAAATAACGGCAATTGGAAAATTATAGATCATTAACATTAGAACTCATATTTGATAATATTCATTTCAAACATATTTTCTATGATATACTTCTTTTTCCATGCAAATAACAGAAGTGTTTAGAGTTCTGTAAATTGGATGCTATGTTTTCATGTAAAATAATTATTGTGTTTGTTTAGATATTGTAGCATCTTATATTGTTACTCTTAACTATGATGATTAATCAGCAAGTGGACGAATATATCTAATAAAAATCATGGCAAAGTATCACAAATATTTTACAATAGAATATACCTTTGTGTTTACATAGATGTTAAATAGGTATAGATCTATAGCTGTGGAGATACCAATCCGTTCTATGGGGTTAGGTGAACGCCAAAGGACATCTATCAATTATATGTATGCTTTATACTTTTTCCTAGGCTTGTTTCAGAAATATACCTATCTAAAGCTTTACAGTCGTTTGCAGAAAAATAGCCATGTAGCAATTTGAGAACGAGTACAAAAGTTTGATTCAAAACAGGTCTATCCATGTTAGAATAGGATAGATGTATTCTGATTGATGGAACATTTGCAATAATAGGTGGTACTGAAGCATGGATATGGGTCGCAATAGAACCTATTTATAGTAATTTTGGGATCGGTGTCTATATCTCCATACACAGATAAGGATATATTTGTAGAATAAGAAGAAGCAGCTTTTATTAAATCCTTAATAGAGAAAGACATGACAGAGTCACATATGTATATACATATATAGCATCTTCTGTATGGCGGTAATTGGTCCTAAAGCCGGTAGTTCTCTATGTCTTACATCAATTACATTCATCATATGAAAAAGAGAGTTGTGGAAAGAGTAATGCAATCTAAAGGATAGAACCGCAGAAGGTTTCGATGAGTATTATCCCAATATATGAAAGAAGAATGTGAATTAACATTCTATAAATATGGATGGTGATGACGAGATTATTTGTATTCATATAATGTGCAATACGAGCCCCATCAAATTTAGATTGCTAATTCGATTGATCAGAGTTGATCTGTTAAGTTACCTGGTTCTACAAATAACTATACCTCCGATTTTCAATTACAGTTTGATATATGAGTAGTGGACTTTTTATACTATAAAATTCCATGATAATGATAAAGAAAAAAACAAGATTGACAAAAGTTATAAAGAAAATGAAATTTAATCCCAATATTTCTATAAATCGCTTAATACTAATTGAGAGAATGTATTAACTTTCCTAAATCCTTAATAACTTCTCATCATAAAAAATAATTATGAAAAAGCAATTTCTTTCTATTAGTTTATTTTTATTAACAATATCAATTTTAACGATTGGAACAATAGAATCCAAAGTATTTGCTTTAACACAAGCAGAACAACGAAGCTTAATAGGGTTTGCGATAGGATGTAAAAGTGGACTAGCAGGTAAAAATCCAGATCCAGCAGAATATGACAAAATACATGGATTAAGTAATCATACAACTGAGTATAATCTAGGATATATTAATGGATACAACTCCTGTTCATCTGGTCAAAAAATAAAATAATCTCACAATTTCGTAGCAAGTTAGATTATGACTTAAATAACTTTTAATATCAAAAATTCAAATCGCCATTTTTCTTTTTTTAATTTTAAACATATATTAAAAATAATGAATAAATCAATTCTCGTCTCATCATTAATTAATGGCATATCCAAAATTTATAGCAGATGGGATGCTAGGGAAAATTGCAAAGAAATTAAGAATTTTTGGTTTTGATACAGAATATTTGGCAAATACAGATGACAACACAATTATTAAAATTAATTTTGATAAAAAGAGAATCATTTTAACAAAAGATAGGCAACTCTACACTAGATCTCTTAGTCTAAATATACCTTGTTTTCTGATTACCTTAGAAAATGAATCAGAGAATCTAATTACCATAATGAAAGAATATAATATTGAATTTATATTTCACATCACAAATAAATATACAAGGTGTACTTTATGCAATGGAGCATTGGAAACAGTTACAAAATCATCACCAACTGTGTTAAATAATGTCCCCCAAAAAGTATTAGAATATGTTGATAATTTTTATAAATGTGTAATTTGTCAAAGAATTTATTGGAATGGGACACATGTAAATGAAATAAACAAACTTGTTGATAGAATTAATAAAAATATTGGTAAAAAATAAAATGCGATTTGCTTGCCAATCTATTAAAGAATTACCCTATTTAGGCAGAAGGATAATGTCCACTAAATAAATAATGTATCATAACATCATTTTCCTTTGATTTCGATATAAATTTTAGGTACGATGAAGATATTAATGACGATGTAAATGAAATAGAACACGATTGAATAAATTTACAAAACTACTTTATCTTTCTTTACCTGTCCATTATCCAGTTCAATCTATAAGAAATTAAATATTATCAATTTATGATAGTATAACATTGATTCAAGCAAGAATAAATATTTCATTTAAATAAAGATAAAACTATACAACTTTTATAAGTAATTTGTTCAATTATCCAATCTTCAAATTGAGTTATTGCAAATTCTTCCGATTGTTTAATAAACAGCATATCTTTTAGCATCCATTCTTGTTGAGAGGCATAATCAAAAAACTCTTACATACACAATATAAACCTAAAGCAAAAGTTTCTATTATTCTCTTCTAACCTATAACGATATAAAATTTTTGAAATATCTCAAATACTTTATTGTAATCTCTTTGGAATGAAGGAATTTCAAACGTTTTCTAAAGGATAACAGTTATTTTATTCAAGTTTTTCTAACTATAATAGGATATCTATTGTGATGTTTCAAATACTATCTCTTATTCCTAATTCAATTATTCTCTGATGCAATTTATCGAAAATTCAAAGATGCTCTTTTTTTCTTCATTATTTTATTTTACTTTTATACAATTTGGAGGTCATTCATCTATCTAAATGATAAAGCATAATCTAAAGGGCAATATAGTATATAAAGGATAGAATCGAAAACCTAAATTATTATTTTTCGCTCATAAGGAACAAATGTAAAATAAAAAATGTAAAACAATGATTTGATTTATCCATCAACCAGTCAATAAAGAATTGATTTCTTTGGTAATAGATCTTTTTAATATTGTTTTCCTTTTATAAAATACTGTTGCAATAAAATTGTAAAATACTAGTTTAATAATATAACCACTTATTCTTAAAAGATAGTTCGTATACCTGAATAAAAATTGCATTATCCATTTTTCAGTTAGTGGTAGATATGCTTTTAAAGGGAATGCAGAATTTTTAAAAATAGAATTATAAATAGATCGGAATCTGAATAAATTCAAATACAAAATCTTTATACTGTTAATAACCATGTACCAAACATACAGGATTTATCTGGTGTAATAGAAATCGATATTTTATATTTCATTAAAATGTTATGTAGGCATTTAGAAAGGTTAAAAGAGGACCCACTAATATTATATCAAAAAATATAACAAATACCATAAAGATTTCCTATAATGGAAGTTGCAATTAACAGATAATTTATTTCTCATTTTCAAAAAAGAATATTTGTTTACTATTTTAATTTTTATTATATATTGGTTGGAAGGATGGTATATAGATATCGTAATACGTAGATAATAATTGCTAGAGTTAAAAGAGAATACAAAGGAAATAAAAAATTAAATAGATAGTTTCTACTAGAATTAAATAGATAGAAATATCCACTATATTATAGGATATTACTTTTGACCAATCTATTTGGACTTTTTCTATCCACATTTAGACGCAATGAACGAGACGTTGTTAATTTGTACAATACATTTTCAAGACTAATGCAAATTACGGCCGAAGGAAATATGCTTAATTTTGGCTATTGGCATGATAGAACTCAAAATCCTTTACAGGCACAATACTCTCTTTCTAACATGATGGGGGATTTTGCTTCTTTGCATATGGCAAGTACGCTAATTGATATTGGAAGCGGATATTCATCTCCTGCTCTTCAGTGGAATTCACGATATAAATTACTTGAAATTGTGTGTATAAATATAAATTTTGAACAGTTAAAAATTGCTATATCTATTTCGTCTAAGAGTTCAACTATTCAAAAAATGAATCAAAGTATTATATCAAATCCTATAAATAATCTACGAATTAGTAATATGTTTCATTTAAATGCTACTTCCACAGTATTACCAATAAAAAGTAATTCTGTAGATAGGGTAATTGCTTTTGAATCTGCTCAGCATTTTAAACCATTAAATCAATTTATTAAAGAATCAAATAGAGTATTAAAAGATAAAGGCCTTTTAGTGATAGCAATGCCAGTCATAACTAATTCATCTAATATGATATCCCTACCACTTTTTGTTAAACTTGGAATCCTGTCTATAACATGGGCTTCAGAACATTATGAATTGGAATACATCAAATCCTCTGTTGAATCAAATAGATTCAAAATTAAAGATATTAAATTTATAGGGTCAAATGTGTATCAACCATTAGCTAGATATTACATTAAGAACAGGGAAAAATTGAAAGAAAGGATTTGTAGAGAATATTCACAATTTCTCGAGACTATTCTTTATAAATCACTTTTAAAAATGAATGATGCTTCCAAAAGAGGCATTATTGATTATATATTATTGAAAGCTGAGAAGATATAATCTTTTTATTTTTCTTTAATATTAAAATTTATTTGGCAATTCAATAGCCTCTTCCAATAAAGTACAAGATTAATAAATTTAATTGATATTGTGAGCAATTAGCATATGTCAAAAGATGAAAAACCAAAATCGGACAATTCACAGCAATATTTAGCTAATGAAAGAACTTTTTTAGCTTGGATAAGAACATGTATTGCACTCGTTGGACTTGGGTTTGTTGTTGCCAAGTTTAGTTTCTTATTAGAAGAATTTGATATAATAATTCAGAGATATCTTTCTAGATCTGATGGTTTATCCAATATAAATCCGCAATCTTTAATGGATCATGGATCTTCTTTAATAGGTACTGGAATAATAATTTTAGCTCTCATTCTAGTATTGTTTGCATTGAAAAATTATTGTGACACTGATAAAGAAATAAGATCTGGTATGTATGTATCAAAGCACATGATTATGTATATTACAGCTGCAATATTTATTACATTTAGTTCAGCTTTGATTTTATACTTATTGTATATTTCTTATAGTTAGGTATCCTTAACATTTTGAATGGTTCACAAAATTGTAGTTCTCCCTTCTTTTACTCTATTTAATACAATAATATCTATTATGATTGTCATTAGTGATAATATTACTCCAGTTTCAAATATCAAAATATAGGAATAAGAAGAGGGAAAAGAGCCAATTACTCCATTAATAGATGTTTGATTGGCTTGCATATACATTCCTACAATAGTAGGACCTATTGCGCTTCCCATAAGATAAAAGACATTACTAATTCCAAACGATATACCTGTTTGATTTTTTGGCGTTGAAACTAGGTTTATATTAATTGCACCTTGATGCAGTAGCTGAGATCCAATACCCAAAATAGCAAGACCACTTAAAAGTGTCACTAAATTGTGAAAGAAAAATAAAAGATTTATAAAACCAACAATACATATTAGAGAACCTATTATAATAACTCTAATATTTCCGAGCCTTGATAAGATAAAACCAGAAGATACTCCGATTAAAAGATATGCAATCATAAATGGAACAATAATCGATGCGGTGTTTATCGAGCTTTCACCAAAGCCAATTGGTTTTGGGTTTCTGATAAGTATTGGCATAGTATTCAAAATCATAAACATAAATAAACCTGCAATCATCCTTAAAATATTAGCAGAAAGCAAAACTTTGTTTGCGATAAGTTTAAGGTCAATTAAAGGGGATTTTATTCTATTTTCAATAAAAGCAAATGATATTAAAGAAATACACCCTATTATGGATAGACTCCCAATAACAAACCAATTGGCAAATGACATTTTGCCTTCTAAATTTGTAATTATGAGTAATACAGATATTATCCCGATAGAAAAAACTAGTGCTCCTTTGATATCTATTTTAGAATTTGTAGTTGAAATCTTGCTACTATCATCATCATCATCATCATCATCATAATTACCATTATTTCTAATATTTTCACTATTGCTATCATGTATGAAACGGATTACCAAAATAATGAGCAAAATTACTAGAGGCATTATTGTAAAGAAGGTAGAACGCCATCCAAAATAATGAATAATCATACCACCAGCAGCTAATCCAATGACTGCTCCTGTTGCAAACATTGAAGTTATTATTCCCTGATTGAATGCTAGCTTCTCTTCTGAAGATTGATTTCGTACCATTGCAACGGCTACTGGAAATATCCCAATTCCAACACCCTCTACTGCTCTAGCAATCAACATAAAGTAAATATTGGTTGCAAATCCCGCTGCAAAAGTACCTATTGCATAAATGATCAACCCGATTAAAAGTACCCTTTTTCTCCCATACAGATCAGACAATCGACCCATTATTGGAGTCATGACCACTGCAACTACTAGATAGGCAGTAAGTATCCAAGGTGCAACATTGTAAGAAATCTTAAAATCCCTTATAAAATCCGGTATAGCTGGCGATACCATGGTTTCGATGTACATCACAGTTAACCCAATCAAACTCAAAATCACTAATGTTGCTATGCTTTTATCTCTAAAAATAGATTTCATCTTTGATCACTACAATTAATTGTATTTTATAGCAAGTAATAATGCCATTACCTATTTTCTTTTATTTATAATACATTAATAAATAGATAATTATTATCAAAAGGAGACGTTCTTGCATTCACTAGTACTGTTTTCGTTTTAGAATGGCTTTTGTTATACTCTTTTCTTCCTCATATAATTCTTCTTGGTTTCTTTTCTTTTTGCATGGTAGCGCCGTTAGTTGTTATGCAGGATAATCTTTCTCGACTCCAAGATATCCGAGATAAAAAATATTAACAACTAATAAAGGAATAACCGGATGATTCTTCCCATATATACGAATGTATAATCAAGTTTTTATACCTTTTTCTGAAATACTTTATGAAAATATAGCGGCGATTGGTAACAATCAGTTGGTTCTTAAAAGCAGTAATTCTTTTCCTCTTACTCGAATAGTCTGATTCTTTATCCATAGGTCTTGGTATCTGTATTTCAGTACAATCTATAAAAGTCATAAATCTAGGAAAATATCTCTCTACTTCATCTGGTGTTCGCAGCATCTTTGTTATATTATATACTTACTGTGGAATTGGTATGCATTAGATCTCTTGGATAATTAGAATAAACAGCTATATGATTTGCCTACTATCATCAGTTTCTTGTTCTTTCTTTGATTTCATACTATAGTTATCTAAAAAATCACTACTGCTTTTCAAATCGTTCACTGCTAGATTGATAGTACAACAGTTTGAAGACATCTATAATAAATAAATAACAAAAATATATGATAAACATGAATTACAAAGATTATAAAAAAGAAAAAATGAACAAGAAAGAGAAAGAAACACAGGAGCAGAGGGATACCTTTCAAACTTGATATAAGAGACAGGTTTCTCATGCTCTTGACATGCTATCGTCTTTACATAACATGTACATTGGCAGTCTTTCTTTTTGATTTAGATGAGCAACATCTGTAGAGGCATACAAAAGGATAGAATATGGAATATGATTAGAAAATGTGTCAATTCCACAAAAATTATATAACATTACAAAGAGGCTGAAAACCCTAGAGGAAGTAAAGAGATATTTTCTAGATTTATGGCTTTCATAGATTCTATAGAACAACAGCAGATACAATCAAGACTCGAAGATAATAAAAGACGAAAGACATACTATTCAGGCACAAAGAAAAAACATATTGTAAAGTTGGAGTTGATGGTTAACAACCAAGATATTGTTATTGATAAAACAAGATATAAGAAAG
>JAICXY010000071.1 GCA_025934495.1 Candidatus Nitrosocosmicus sp. | reverse complement strand
TATACAGAGCCAGATGAAGGATTAACAGCTATGCCTGATGGGCCTATAAATTGACCAGATGAGGTACCGTAGGACCCCCATGCTTTGATGAAGGTGCCGTTATGTGAAAACTGCTGTATGCGGTGATTATTGGTATCGGCAACATATACAGAGCCAGATGAAGGATTAACAGCTATGCCTGATGGGCCTATAAATTGACCAGATGAGGTACCGTAGGACCCCCATGCTTTGATGAAGGTGCCGTTATGTGAAAACTGCTGTATACGGTTGTTACCTGTATCGGCAACATATACAGAGCCAGATGAAGGATTAACAGAGATATCCCCAGGACTTTTAAATTGGCTGTTTGCATCACCTTCTGAACCCCATGTGTTGATGAAGGTGCCGTTATGTGAAAACTGCTGTATGCGATAATTACCTGTATCTGCAACATATAATGAACCAGATAGAGAGTTTACAGCTATAGCGTTTGGCTCATTGAACATATTAGGGATGTAACCAAAAGAGGATTGAAAAAGATAAGAGAAAGAGTAATAAGCATTTAGTTTAATTTTGTTACCATAATGGTTAATATCAAATTGAGTCACGAAAGAAGACCAAAACAAAACAAAACAAGAGCAAACCAAAGAAATGACTAAAATAGACACAGAAATTTTAAATTTATACAATAGTAGAGATTATTGCACTTTTTATTAAAATATTTCATAATAAAAAAATGGTCCATCAAATAAGACAAATAGGACATTATTTAAGAATATTACATATTAAAAAAGTTCTCCAAAAAGTTAGCTCAAGCTAAAACACATATTATTATCAATTTTAACACTCAATAAAAATTATGTAAAGAACAGAATAATGACCATCAAATTGGATTCAAGCAAAAATTTACATATTGACTGCGTTATTAAAATCAAATGATATATCAAATAATGCTTGCGATTTGGGGATGTATGCCCGAGTTAACTAAAGATTGCGTGGACATGACTAATGCTTCAAGTACTTATTTAGGTGTTATAATAGGAGCAATAATAGGCGGCATAATTACATGGTGGGTATATAATAGACAGAATAAAACTTCAAAATTGCAAGATAAAACATTAAACAAAATTGCAGATTTAGAGTTACTGCATATTAAAACTCTAGAGAGAATTGAAGAATTAGATAAAAACCACGATGCAACGTTACGATGCCTTGTCGAAGTGGATGGAAAAATAAAAAAAATAATAGAAGAAAGGGACAAAAATCACAAAAAAAATGGTAGTGATAAACAGCAACTATAAAAAATTTAAATTAAATAATATTGTAATACATTGATTAAAACAATTGTAGATGGAATAGCCACCGGTTTAATATCTACCACCATAATGACAATATGGGAAATACCATTTTGGAAAATTTGGGGAATTCAAGGAATTCTTGAATGGCATGAAAATCAAATTCTGGTAGCAAAAATAATAAAGAAATTCAAAAGAACCGAAAATAACAGTATTAGTTATATAGGCATATTTCTATTGCACATAATTAATGGTACTCTAGCAGCATTAGTTTTCCCATTTGTTTATTTGTTTTTTACATCCTCATTTTTTATAAATAAATTTAGCATATCCATTATAACTGGAATAATATACGGAATTTTCCTATGGATTCTAACTCTTCTACCCATTCACAAGCCGATTACAGGACTATCCATATGGGATCACCCTCTTGGAAATGGGCCAATAATAATTAGTTTTTGTGGTCATATGTTATATGGAATCACCCTTGGAATTACTACAAACATATTACTTTGAACAAAAAGGAAAAGAACTAAAGAAAAATAACAAATTATAGTATAATAATGCTAGATAATTATTTTTAACTAAATTAAATATCATTATACCAATTTGATAGATAATTGAATATGCAAATCGATTTAAAGTTAAGAACTTATATTTTTTAATTAGATGATTTGGTTTAATTAATATACAAAAAATTTTATTAAAATGGGCTTGTATAGATAAGCAAATCTGACTTTGTAATTATTACAATTAAAATATTATCGAGAGAATTTTGTTTTAACTTTACAGAGCCAAATATAAAGATGAAACACACAGATACATTACCATAATAGATTCCAATTATTTCATTTAAATTACTAGTACAAAGTATTTCATTTTCATCGTCATCATTAATATTATTTAAAAATCATAAAGAAAAATGCAAATTAAATATTAAATATTATAACACACTATAACATTAGTATTTAAAGTAAGATGGCAAAATTGAAGTCTTGAACTTGATTCTATTAGACGGGCATTGTAATTTATTGTTTTTTGTGTATCATAATCAGTTTAAATGCACCTTATTTTAAGTTTAATTTTAACATTCATCCAGATAACATCAAAATACACAGACTTTATAATATATAAAATTAGAAAGGATAATTTTGCCTAATCATCCATATCTGAGATCAGTATCCAATTGAATAGAAAAAAAGAAACAGAGAATAAAAGCAGGTTTGAAGGAAAGGTGGTATTAATAACAGGTGCATCATCTGGGATTGGAAGACAAGCAGCTATTGATTTTGCAGAAAATGCAGCCCAAACTATCATCCTTGTATCTCGTTCAAAATCAAAATTAGAAGAACTTGAAAAAGAATTAAAGAGAAATTTTACTTCAGAAATTGTAGTATATCCATGTGATATATCAATAAAAGCAGATGTTGAGAAAATGGGAAAGGAAGTGCTTGAAAAATTTGGACATATAAACATTTTGGTAAACAATGCAGGTTTTGGAACATATAGCAAAGTGCAACATCAAAGCATTGGAGAAATAGAATCGATCATATTCACAAATTACTTGGGTATGGTTTATTGTACAAAATTATTTTTGGATCCCATGCTTTCAGAAAGATCAGGACATATAGTTAATGTAGCTTCGCTGGCAGCAAGTTTTGGGGTTCCAGGCTTGGCAGCATATTGTGCTTCAAAATACGCAATGTTTGGATTCTCCGAATCTTTATATCATGAATTGCATGGAACAGGTGTAGGTATTACAGTAGTAAGTCCAATTGGAGTAAAGACAAACTTTTTCAGCAATGAATCATTTAGTAGCGGCGGTCATATTCCAAATTACACAAGGTTTATGCTTGATCCAAAAACAGTATCAAAAGCCATTCTTGATGCTGCGAATTCTCCTCGTCTAGAAATAATAGTCCCATTTTACATGAGAGTAGCTGTTTGGATTAAACATACAATACCGTACATCATCAATCCTATAATTGGGTCTATTTTTAGAAGAGAATTAAACAAGTCAAAGAAAATATAACAATACCAAATAATTATTCATCGAAATATTTCAAAGACGCGTTAAGGTCTTGTATTAACTTTTAATTTCTATACACAAAATAGTTCAGCGCAATTTACTCAAAATATTAATTTAACTGGTACTTGGAAAGCAAATGATGGTGGAATCCATTATATAAGAAATATAGGTAATGACGTGTGATGGCGCGGTATTAGCGGTAACGATAGTGGAGGAACATTTTCTAATGTTTTTAAAAGGACAAATTCATGAAAATAATAAAACAATGATTGCCAATTGGGCAGACATACCTAGAGGAACTAACGGATATTATGGTAAGTTGACCTTACCTATTGATTCAAATACGCGGTTACACAAAGTCAATGAAACCAATTATAGTAAAAGTGGAGGTTCTTCTTGTTGTTTTGGGGCTTCAACTTGGCAAAGATAAATACATGCATTTTATGCTTTATTTGAGGCATGATAATAATTCAAAACTGCTTATCTTTATCTTGAACTCCCCCTTAACCAGTCCCTAGCACATATTTTATAGATTTTGAACTAGATCTATTTTTCTTACAGTTATAATATACCATTATCTGGTAGAGCAAGACAGGTAAGTAAGAGTATAATGCATATACATTATGAAATCCAAATGTTGGTAATGGATATTTCCAAAGACTGATTTTATGTGCTCTATCAATGACGGCTCTATAGAAACTAGATCTCTTGCATAATTACGTCCAAACAGCTTTATGATCCAAAGTTCATTCCTTACCTCTGCTCTCCAGATGCTTTCATACTATAGTTATCCAGAAAACCACTACTGCTTTTCAAAACATTCTCTGCTGGATTAGTCATACAAGAATTTGATAACATTTTCGATAAAGAAATAACAAAAAGATATGGCAAACATGAAATGCTATGTTTATCAGAAAGAAAAGAAGATAGAGAAAGAGGAACAGGCGCTGTAGGTAGAAGACCATTCAAACTTGACCTAGAGAATAGATTTCTAATGCTTTTAGTATATATCGTCTTTACATCACTTACACCTTAACAGATTTTTTATTTGACCTTGATCAAAGTACTATTTGCAGAGACATATAAAAAATAGAAAATTGAATACGATAAGAAAAAGGTTTGCAAATTCCGCAGAAAACATACTATAAAACAGAGGCTACAAACGCCAGAAGAGGCAGTAGAGAAATACTTTCCAGGCTTTCTTGCTTTTATAGATTCTACAGAACAACAGCAGATACAATCAAGGCCCGCAAATAATAAAAGAAAAAAGATATTCTATTGTAGAAAGAAGAAAAGACATACTATAGTAAAGACCCAATTGATGGTTAACAATCATCGTGGTTATATTCCTCATAAGGTTGTATATAAGAAAGGGCTCAGACATGATTATATTGAGTATATAAAAAGAATCATCCTATCATGCTCAAAAGAGGTTGTTAATGTATTTGATCTAGGGTATTTGGATGTAGAAACTGATTTTCCCAGAACAACAATATCATCCATACCATATAGGAAGCAAAGAAACCAACACGAGCTGTGCCAAGAAGAAATAGATTACAACACTATTCATTCTAACAAAACGAGAATAGTGTGGAAAATACTATCAGCAGATTTAAAAAGTATAGCAGGATAATGAGTGAAATTTTCAGAAATAGATTGAGAAAATACAATAAAATATACGACATAGTTGTTGTAGCAGGTCTGATAAACTATAGAATAACGAATCAGCAGAACTAGAAATCCAAAGAATTCAGAAAGAATGATCTATATTATTTCTAATTATTCAAGATATCTATTCTACTCCATCTATAAATAGACGGTCCTAATGCCGATTGACAAAAGCCTATAAACTCAAGCCTCTCTTTGGAAGTGCTTTTATATCGCGATATCGATGACAAACCAAATCTGTTCCCCATTCTTTACCGTACTCACACAGTTTCTTATCGCCATATTCAGGATTAGCCACCATATAGCGTAAAGATGGTAAAGAGAATATCAAAGAAGAATAAGTAGATGCTACAGGAATCTAAATTTTATCATCTAGAACATTAACAGTAGTAGTTACATAGGCCACAGTTAGAGTTACTATGATCTCTTTTCCTGCCGCTGTTGATGATGTTAGATGTAATCTTTATCCAAATATCATCCTTTCTTGATATCACTATAGCCCCACCGTACATCTGTATCAATACCAGGATGAGACACTATCCCTTTCTTCATATAGATTATTTATGCTACACACTACCTTTTGTTTTCAATAGATTGTTGTCTATTATAGTTATAGAATAATCAATTAGACTCGCTCTAACAAACTAATATTCCATTATTGGAATTCTTTCTTAGATGTCAGTATAAATAGTTTTTAGCCTTATATCAAATGTAGGTCTACTGAATGGAATAGATACAAGACCATAGGCTAATGCTAGCTTATGGTTATACTGATAATCTACAATAAGAAAAGCATATAATCCATTGTTGAAATCCAGTCGAAACTATCATATAATCACAATTTTGTCTAAAGGCGAGAGTCCTCTCCATGGCGGGATGTAATGGGTCTTCTGAATTTGGCTCCTGCAAGTGTGTGGAATGAGGAAGTTGAGCGATAAACTATCTATTTTCTCATATTTTCGTAATTGTGAAAGAATATTTCATATAGATCCAGGTTTAAACTTACTCTTTACTTTCATGTTCAAAGCATAAGAAGTCTGCATAAAAAAATGGCTTTTTGTTACTATATACGATATAAGCCATTCTTTCCAAAAAATATCTATAGAACTTATAGAGACTACTGGATATGGATAGTTGTCACTGTCATCGAAGTGTCATTCTTAGGCCAGATTCTAGGTCGTGTGATTTATTATGGAGACCGAAATCATGGATATGTTAGCAGTCTCTTATTAATTCTTATTGAATTTCCGATTTGTCAATAATACATAATTAACTATACTTATTTACCTTTATATCAGCGTGCAGTTTCTATCATCTATTCCCACTTTAATATCAATTGCCAAGTCTGCTCTAACAGGTTGTCTTCTTCTAGTGTCCGTTTACAAGAGGTGAAAAACCAGCCCGATTTTCTTATTAATGCTATTTTCAGATAACGTGTTGATGTTATTACAGTGAAATCTAGTATAGGAATTCCTATAGTTGATGCGGTCACCGGGATTTGAATTCCCGCCTCATTTATTAAAACAAACAAGGTCCCGGGTTACGGGCTTTCTCCATGCTATCGCATATGGAAGGCCAGTGTCCTAACCAAACTAGACGATGACCGCGTTATATTTGATATCATTTTATTCTGATATTAAACTTTTCCGATTTCCGGGTTTTAACAACAAATTGATTAATTGTTGTTGTCGTCATCGTCTATTTGTTTTTGTTTTTTGGAAAAATATAATTTAACAACATATCAATAGCTTTATTGGTCATTTTATTCTTATAGAAAAGATATCCTTTTTTCGGTTCTTCAGATAGTTTTTCTTTTTGAACAACATCATATGGCCTATTATCTAAAGCACCCTCAAAAAAAACCTTATATTCCTTAAGTTTTGATGCAACGATGGAATTAAAAACATCCTTTTGCCAAACAGATCCGATAAAATAAATACTCGGCGGATTGGCAAGTTTTGTTATTCGTTTAAGAATAGTATTAAAAGCAGAATCGACAGTTTTTGATACATTATCGTACTCCAAGTATTGTTCGGAGATGCCCCCCGCAATCAGTTTTTGTTTAATTTCTTTAATATAATCATCTTTAGATACGATCACAACAGATGTATGAAGTTTATCGGGTTTTGAATTCATAATAACATCAAAGGTTTCTATACACACATTTATTCTTCCTGTAATGTAATCAGGTAAATGATAGGAAGAGGAAGAGGTAGAAACATTATTCTGTTCAGAACTTCCATTTTTATTTTTATTATTATTATTATTATTATTTGAAGATATTGATGACGTTGATGTAGACTTATCTACATTAAAAATACAGTATAGTAATAGAATATTACCATAGGTAAAATCAGCACGAGACAATTTATTATAATAATGCACAAAATAACAAATTTATAGATAACGAAAAAAATAGAAAAAGAAGGAAAAGAATTATCTAACTAATTCATATTTTGATCTATAACCACGAGGATTTATCATCATATTATCATAATTAAAGGATGATGAATTGCCAATAATAATAGTAGTTATCATTCCCATCATATCTGGATAATCTAACATTTTTTCTAAATCAGTAATCACTATCGATTGACTCTCTCTAAAGGCACCTTTAACTATTGCCACAGGAGTATGTGGTGTCCGGTATTTAAGAAAGATATCTCGGGCGTCCTTTAGTTGATGGATCCTTTTTTTACTAGAGGGATTATAAACCACAGTAACAAAATCACCCATTGCAGCAGCTTCAACTCTTTTTACAATTATCTCCCATGGGACAAGGAGATCACTCATACTAACAACAGCAAAATCTGTCATCAATGGAGAACCTATTAATGCACTGCAAGAATTAAGAGACGATACCCCAGGTATGCATTCGACATATATCCCAGCATTCTTTTTCCATCCTTTCTCTGCCAATATTTCATATATCAAACCAACCATTCCGTAAATTCCAGGGTCTCCAGATGAAACTAATGATACAATGTTTCCTTTTTCAGCAAAATCTATAGCTTGATTAGCACGATCAACTTCCTGTGTCATCGGATATCGATAGACTTCTTTACCATCTATTAAATCACTTATCAAAGAAACATAGGTATCATATCCTACAATGATTTTACTTTCTTCAATAACTTGTTTAGCTCGAAAAGTCATGTGATCATGATGACCAGGCCCTACACCAACAACATATAATTTTCCCAAGGTCATACTAAAATATTATACACATTTCATTTATTTATTTCTCTTGTTATTTAAAATATTTTATACAGTTTGTTTAATCATTAATCATTTTCTCTAAACCAAATTCTTTATGAAGTGATCGCACTGCCTTTTCACAATCTTCGTCTTTAACCACAAATGCTAGGTTTAATTCGGATGAACCCTGGACAATCATTATTACGTTTACATTTTCTTTTGCTATAGAAGTAAAAATCTTTCCAGCTATTCCTTTAATTCCCCTCATACCTGCACCCACAACAGTAACAATAGATACATTCTCCAAAATGTTCAAATGTTTTATTATTTTTCCAAGGAGCTTCAATTCTAAAGACGTGATAGCTTTACCCAAATCATCTTTGTTCAATACCATAGAAATACTAGACTCGGATGGTCCTTGAGAGATCATCATTATATTGACTTTATTATTTGCCAAAGTATCAAAAATAATAGCAGCAGTTCCTAGAGATCCTACCATACCTCCACCCCCTACTTCCAACAAAGCAGTATTTCTTATAGCAATTATTGATTTGATAATATGATTAGAAGTTTTTAAATCATTGGAAATAACAGTTCCATGATGAGACAAATTTAACGCATTTCGGATCTTTAATGGTATATCAGAATCCATAACAGGCTCCAAAGCTCTTGGATGAATATATTTTGCCCCAAACAGAACCATTTCAGCAGCTTCTGCAAAAGATATTTCATCAAGCACCCGAGCGTCATTAACTATCAAAGGATCTGCAGTAAGCAAGCCATTCACATCGCTCCATAAATACACCTCATCTGCTTGGATACACGAAGCTATTATTGTAGCAGTATAATCAGAACCACTTCGCCCTAAGGTGGTAATACGACCATGTTGATCGGCACCTATAAATCCTGTTACAACAGGTATTATGTCTCTTTGAAGCAATGGAAGAATTTTTGCATTTACTCTAAGCTTGGTTGTATTCATCAATGGCCTAGCTTCTCCAAAATTAGAATCTGTAACTATTCCAACATCTTTACCTGTAAGATATTCAGAGTTTAAATTGGAATTACGAAATGAATAACATATAATAGGAGCCATTAGGCGCTCTCCAAATGACAACATATGATCCAAAGAACGCGGAGTTATTTCAGAAATTAGAACCAAACCATTCAAAATATCTTGAAACTCATCAAGAATGCCGGAAACAATATTTTTAGCTTCGATTTTTAAAACATGATTCGTTATTGTTTTTTCTATCAAACCAATATGAATAGATGTCATTTCATGAATAAAGATCTTTATTGTATCACGATTGCCTTTCATTATCAAATCAGCCAACGATAAAATCTTATCTGTTACTTGATATAGAGCCGAAACAACACAAATTATGTCATTTTTTACACCATTCACAATTTTATAAGATTTACATATTTCTACAACACTATTTATTTTCAATGAAGTATCAAGAACAGAGCCACCAAATTTCATTATTATTTTCATAAGTATTCTATTTGTAATTTAAAAACAGTTCAATGTATTAATAACTATTTTATATGTTATTTTTATCTTATTTTAAAAATCAATATTTATTTAGGATCATTCTTTATATATAGCACATTTAATCTTGTACTCTAGGTGCAAGATAAAAATGAATTCGCCCTATATTTGTTATTCTAAATTCAAGTCTTATAGGCATTTTGGTAGAATATTCAATTGCTGACGAGACGCCAACAGAACTTACAGATTTTACTATTTTTAACAGATAATCAAGACTATAGGTGGCTTTTGATTCGTCTTTGACCTCTATTTCTTCTAAACCTTCACTGTTAGGTTCCATAATTACACTGGCTTCTCCAGTATCACTTTTACCCAAAAACTCGATTTTATCAGGATAAGAAGTAATTTCCACATATTCTGAAACAACTTCAATATCAGATAAAATTTTATCAAAAGAAGATAAAGATAATACCAGTTTAGAATTAAAAGATAATTTGGGTAATGGAGTAGAAGCAGAAGAGCTTTCTATTAATCTCATTTTATATTCTCTTTTATAACTGCCAATTGTTTTGATTTGTAACATATCTTCATCACTAATGGAAACTTCAAGCTCATCTTTTTTATCCGTACGTTTTATTAATTTAGAAAATTCAGAGACCCTAACTCCAAATTTTAATTCAGAATCACATTTATAACTATCAAACGCAGAATTAGGCCAAAAAATATCAATTAATGCAACATGTGAAGGATCCATACCTCTAAACGAAATACCTTCAGTAGTAGCTTCAAATGTTGCTTCATCAACTAAAGTGGAGATAGCTGAAGTAATTATTTTCCATTGATCAGGAGACTTTGTTTTTGCTGCAAACATCAAATCAATCATTTAGATTGATTATTATATCAGATTTTAATATTACTAAAAAAATTCAGAATATATTAGCTATACTAGGAATAATTTCTCCAAGTATGACTACATTTGGTGCACCTGTAAAATTGAGTAGTAGCTTCATCAGCAGATCTTGTTTGCAACATCCACCAAAATGCCAAATTGTTCAAACATTTTGGACATTCCATATTAGTTGTCGGTAAAGCATCTATAGGTTTTTCCGCATCCATTATTTTCAAAGTATTTTCAGAATATCCATAATTGGAAACTGTTTCTACAATATTATTGGAATTAACCGAGTTGGGAATTTCATTAACAACGTTATGACCGCACTTTACACATATTAATATTTTTTCTTCGGATTTATTTCTCATTCGAGTATCACATTTAGGACAGAACTTCATATAATAATCACTATCATATCATCTAATTAATTTATTTTCCTAATGTTAATTTTAACATACCAGATAGATCGTTTGTGTATTGAATAGCTGAATCAACGGAGTCCAATAGAGATTTTTGTGGATCGCTTTTAGTTGTCAAAATTTTTAACATATATTCTCGGATTAAAGGATGTTTTAATATCACCCCAGCAAATTTAACATCAGTATTTTTTTGTATTTCGTGTTGGATAATATATAAAACTGAAATATCCAAATCAAGAATCCTAAATTCTAATTCTTTGTCCTTTGCATGGGTTATTTCAGCATGCATATATAAAAGACAACTACATATTGAGGATATAAATGATACCTTCTTAGTATCTGAATTGTCTAAATTTAACAAGAATGAAAGTTTTATCAGTGACATAGTTTTAAAAAAATCCTCAGAAAAGTCAACAATTGGAAATAAAGTAATCTTAAGTTTGAATTTTGCCATTAAAGGAATAATAAGGGAAGCTTTTTCCCAAAAAAATTGGGAAAAAGCTTATAATAAACATGACAATATACTCAGATTAGCAATCAAACTAGACATAAAAAATAATGGACAAACCATCGAATCGAAAAAATTAATAAGAAAAGCAATATTATTTTGGACCAGAAACCCTAGAATCCAGCATCGTATTTGGATAACAATTGTAAAGGACGACAATCCTTTTTATCCTTTAGAAGAAGAAGAAGCAAAGAATTTACTATTTGATTTTCAAAAAGAAATTGAAATAGAATCAAACAAGCTAAGAGTCGGCAAAAACAAGATATCGATTACAATTAACATATCATGGGGAACACATGATTACATAGAAAAAAATGAAATAATAAAAGAAACAAATATCGAAGAAATAGAAGTCGCCAAGTAACTAAAAATTTTAACAATACATCAACATCAGCATCAACAGTTGCCTATAACATAAGACAACCTTCAGTATTAACATAATTACTTTTAATTTAATTTAAATATAACACACAATAGCTTTTTCATATGACCAAATTTGATGGAATCAAAGGACAAGAACTATTGGATGTTGAAGAAGCAAATAACGAAATAACTTTAATTTTTAAAGATAATAGATATCTATTTATCAAAATTGAAAATGGAAAAATAATATGCGACTCTATTCCAGAATAAGATATAAAAATAAATAAATATCAATTTATTTCTATCAATATTTTTCCATTTTCCTCATAAATATTATAGGTTTTTAGATCTTCAGAATGTCTCCAAGCTAATGTTTGCTCCATCCACCGATCATCTTTTTTCCAAGATTTCATATTCTCCAATTTACCTGTAAATACATTATATTCATAGCCATGCATATAACAAACAATATTATTCCCATGTAGAGTGCCTTTTGCTAAAGATGCGCCTCTATGGGGGCAAATGTTATTAAAAGCATATAGCTTTCCATTCATTTTACCAATAACAATTTCTTCATTATTTTGTAAAGTAACCTTTTTGAAAGAATTATCATTTAGATCGTTAGACAAAATACCGGTATCTAAAATCATTAAAACAAGTAGAAAAAGCTGAGTTATAAATTAACCATAAATAAAACCCTAGCAGATTCAAATAAAAAAGGTTATAGAATAGGCTTTGTCATCGATATTGATTCAGTCATTTGCCTATATAACTCAAGGAAGCGTTTTCCCTTTTCAGTTATTCTATATATTTGAGCTCTTTCATCATAAACAATCAATTCATGTCTCATTGTTTCAGACAAATATTCTTTCATTTGTAAAAATGAAAGATATACCTTGTACATAATTTTAGCTTGTATTGCACCGCTATCTCCAACAGTTTCCAAAATCATAGATATTATCTCTAGGCGACTTCGATTTTTCATTTTATCCAATCTATCTAGTATCTTTAAAAAATAAAAACAGAACAACACTAATCATAATAGATATGTTTTAGTTATTTTTACAATTTTATGGTATTGAAAACATTCTATAGACAATAATAAGTCTTAAAAAGGATAGTGTTAGCATCATGTAAAGAAGAACTATTTAATTTTAGACTAGATTTAAATATAATAATACACAAGTAATCGAATCACTGTATCCATTTTATATCAATAAAATACAATATAATTTTGTAAAGCAAATATAAAAATATAACTAATATTTATGCCATTTAAATATTGTTAAAAAGAATCGCAGATATAAAAACGGAAAACAATGTTGGAAAAAAGGTAATATTAAAGGGATGGGTTCATCGATTAAGAAAACAAAAAGAAAAAACATTTATCATTCTAAGGGATGATCGCGGCGATATTATTCAAGTTATCTTTTCGTCAAAACTATGCCAAAATCTAACTATAGAATCATCAATAGAAATTATGGGAATTGTAAGTAAAGATTCAAGGTCGCCAGAGGGAGGATTTGAAATAAAAGCAGAGAAAATATCATCATTTAATATAGCTGAAACAGACTATCCCATAGGAGAGTATCAAAGCGAGGAGATACTTCTTGATTATAGGCATCTAACCCTAAGAACAAGAAAAATGATAAATGTTGGAAAAATAAGGAATTCAATATTAAGATATTCAAGAGAGTGGTTTTATAAAGAAAACTGGATAGAAGTAAACCCACCATTACTAGTCAAAAGCGCAGTAGAAGGAGGATCAACCTTATTTGAAGTCAAATATTTTGACGATATAGCATATTTATCACAGAGCTCCCAGCTTTATCTAGAATCAATGATTTATTGTTTGGGCCCAGTTTGGAGCATTACACCTTCTTTTAGAGCAGAGAAATCAAGAACCATAAGACATCTTGCAGAATTCACGCATCTTGAGGCCGAAGCACCATGGATTAATATGGATGATCTTATCGATATTCAAGAAAAACTGATTTTTAATTTAATAGAAAAAATTAGAGAGAATAACACCATGGAATTAGATTTTTTAAATAAAAGATCAAAGATTAAACTAGAAAAAATATTACCACCATTTGAGAAAATTACATATGATAAAGCAATAGATATCCTGAGAGGTAAAGATTGCAAAATTAAAGAGGATGGAAAAGTTCGTTCTATAGAATGGGGAGATGACTTGAATATCGAATCAGAAAGAGAACTAACAAAAGATATTGAAAATCCAATATTCGTAATTAACTACCCATTAGAAATCAAACCATTCTATGTTAAACAAAATTATGACGATCCAAAAACCGGGATGGCAGTGGATTTACTTGCACCAGAAGGATATGGAGAAATATCAGGTGGAGGAATAAGGGAAGATAATCTAGAGAAAATAAAAACCAGGATAATAGAATCAAAACTTAAACCCAAAGATTACCAATGGTATCTGGATCTTAGAAAATATGGTTCAGTACCACATGGTGGTTTTGGTATCGGGATAGAGAGAATCCTCAGATGGATACTAGGTTTTGAAGACATCAAAGATGTAGTACTTTTTCCAAGAACAATGTCAAGAATAACACCCTAATTATTTTATTTATATTTGATATATTACTTATATTACATCAACAAGATTAAGAACAGGATTAATGAATTTTTATAGGACATAATTGAAAAAAAACTCGATCCCCTTTGGAATTTAAGCAATATCAATACAATAGGAAAATAAAGTTTATCTAGGATAATTATACATTTTTAAAGAAACGATTTATTCTACTATAACTACAGAATCTATCCAAAGATAATGTAAACTATCAAAAATGTAGAGAATATCCAAAAGAAGAGGAGCAAAAACAGAAGCTAAAAGTATCCAATTTAGGAACTTTGTTCTATAAAATACAAATAGAAACAATATTTTACAACTTTTGGTACAATGGCAATTGTCGGTATCGCGGTTAATAGATTGCTTTAAACATTCATAATGAATGCAAAGCCAAAATATTTTACTGCAATGATCAGGAACATTAAATATATTATTTAATTCTTAATGAAAATAGTAAAACTATAGCCGCAACCTATATAATAATTTATACATAACAAAATCTGAAATAACATTATATAATGGACCTAACTCGCGAAGAAGAAAAAGCAATTGCTGGAGAATACGGAGAAGCCAACTCCATAGCATACAGAATTTTAGTTGCAATAGGAGAGGCCACTAATGCACAATATCTTATTCCCATCGAGTGGGCACATGTATCTGGCGTTAATTATAACACCATTGGAGATAGTGGGTTGGATTTTTTAAAAAAAATAAGCAAAGATGGCAAAGTAAAAATTAAAACTTCATTAAATCCAATGGGATTTGATAGAAAAAATATACCGGATTTATCAGATGATTTTATAGACAAACAATTTGAAATAACCAAGATGTATGAAAAGATGGGAATTACTCCAACTTTTTCATGTATTCCCTATGAGATATTACCCATACCATCTACAGGGACTCACGTAAGTTTTGCAGAGAGTAGTGCAGCAGTATTAGCAAATTCATATTTGAAAATAATAACAAATAAAGAAAGTGCTTTGAGTGCTCTTGCCAGTGCAATTGTAGGAAAAACACCCTTTTCTGATCTAAGAATTGAAGAAAATAGAAATCCAAATATAGAAATAGTAAATGAGTCAAAAATTAAAAGTGAATTAGATTTTGGCTTATTAGGATATTTTATTGGAAAAACAATGAAAAAAAGTTGTACAGGTTTATGCAATATCCCCAAAAATACAGACTTTTGGGGCATCAAATCACTTTCAGCAGGTATAGGAACTTCAGGTTCCTGCGGCATGTTCCAAATTAAAGATTCGTCAAAAAACAATGACAAAATATGCTATGGGGATAAAGAAATGGAAAACACAAAAGATGAACTAAACACCTCTGAGGATGGACAAATAATCACATTTGGTAGTCCTCAACTAGGAATGGAAGAAATTTGTAAGATTGCCACGTTAATGCAAGGTAGAAAATTTACAAAACCATGTAAAATTTTTTGTCCCAGGCCCATCTTTAACAAATCAGAAGAATTAGGAATATCATCAGTCTTACAAAAATCAGGAGTAGAATTCGTTTGCGATGCATGTACATGTCTTACACCCCTTATAAAAAAAGAAAATTATGATAGCATTATAACAAATAGTGTCAAGGCAGCCTATTATATGAAGACATCTAATAAAATATCTGTAGCATTAAAAGACGTAAAAACGATCGTTAAAGATTATTCTAATTAAAATATAATAAAAAAATGAAAAACAGAATTAAGATTGAATGCAAGAGAATTGTTGGAGGAATAGCAAAGGGAAAACTACTATTTTCCGACCAACCACTAAATTTTCTTGCAATGGTAAATGTAAAAACAGGTCAAATAAATGACATACATCATAAGTTAAACAATCAAACTCTAAAGAATAATATTCTTGTTTTTCCTAATGCTATTGGAAGCAGTGTTGGAGCATATACAATTTTTTCTTTGAAAAATAATAATGCATCTCCAAATGGAATAATTTGTACAAATTCTGTAGACATTACAACCGCATCTGGATGTGCGATATCAAACATTCCACTAGTTCACATAAATAAAAGCAATTTTGAAAAGTTAAATAATTATTCCATTGAAGAAGGTAATAATAATAATACTAAAATAATAGTGGATGCAGAAAACGAGTTTATTTTTTTTAATAATGACAAATCTATATAATCAGGATTGTTTCATTTAAAATATCTCGACATATGGCTTTCGATGGGCGAACTGACCATAAAAAAAATGGAATGAAGATAAAAGACCATATGTCGAGATATCGTTATTTGTTAAAATACCTATTTAACAAATAAAAAGTGAACCCATATCAATAAAAAAATTGAAGACAAAACTTGCTTTAT
Organism: Candidatus Nitrosocosmicus sp.; assembly: GCA_025934495.1. Classification (GTDB taxonomy): domain Archaea; phylum Thermoproteota; class Nitrososphaeria; order Nitrososphaerales; family Nitrososphaeraceae; genus Nitrosocosmicus. Next base: position 869 of record JAICXY010000071.1, on the reverse strand, counting down.
TGCATAACTTGTTATCAATAGATTATTTCTATCAGATTATGTCATTCATCTAAACAAGTGATACAATGACACTTTCATAACCATTTCTTTTATAATATTTGAAATACGGTTGCAGATGTATTATCCAACAAACGATCTCTTGATAGGAGAAAATACGGTTTATTTATTCCATCCATCTCTCTCCATAGCTTACAGTGCTGTGTCTCCAGCTTTCAAAATCATTTCTTTGAGCCAAAACTGATAGGTTCTAGGAAAATACCCAATATTCAATTCACTTCTGACATTCTTTATTACTTTAATGCAAGAATTGATACCACTATCTGCTAGGCATCTAAAAACATCAGTACCTTCATAGGCACCATCAGCAAATAGTTTGCCTATTGCTGTAACACTATTTGATTTTGTGCTCTGTTGTATAATTAATTCTTATTACCAATTTCCATTTCTCTTATACTATTCTTCTAAACATGTTACAACGATACCTTGATCATAATTTCTTACCATATTTTAAAACCGGGTAATAGATACATATTCTGAAAACATTCTTTTGAGTGAAGAGAAGAAGGTTGCTACTGCTACTGCTGCTTCTTCTGTCATCCATCTATGCCCATACTTTCTTCTTCTTCTTCTTCTTCCTTTCCCTCCTCGTCCATTTCAACAAATCCTTTATCTGAATCTTATTACTTCTTTATTCCTTAACTTGTTATTTCTGGACGAAACAATCAAAACTTGCCTTATCTTTATTCCTAGAGTAATCTCTTATTCTCCAGATATTGAAAACTCATTTGTATCATGGGCTCCATCGACTAAAACAGTTCTTATCTTTATTATATGCGGTTTGACCTTAATCTTGATTAATCAGTTTCTTT
>JAICXY010000156.1 GCA_025934495.1 Candidatus Nitrosocosmicus sp. | reverse complement strand
CTTTCCTTTTATTTCAACAACATCTCCAGTAGATGCGCTCAATGAATCCATAGAATCATAATCAATTCTAGCAACTCCACGGCCTACATCTCTTGTATAAGCTTCAAGCACCTTTAGAGAAAGGTTATTACTCTGAGACATGATTTCTACAGGTACAATTGACAGCTTACTACTTATACACTTTTGTAATACAAAATAAAAAATACGAGGTATCAAATATCAATTTAAACTTGTTTGATTATAACTAAAATAAAAAAGGAAAAATATAGAAATGGTCTTTATATTTAGTTATCAGAATATCTTTTATATCAAACTAAGTCATCCATTATTAATCATATAGAACTATTTCATCTATTAAGAAGTAGTTAACCCAACTAATGGAATATTTTTAAAGATATCAAATAAGTTCGATTGTTTATCAAAATTAATGACTAAAACTCTATCACCCAATATAGAAATAGAAACGGTTTTTCCTTTAAAGCTATTAGTTTCGTCTGGTTGTTTTATATCACTTGAATGTACATTTTGAACTACATCTATTTTACCAACATATGTTGTATCAGAATTTTGTTGTTGAACAGAATTTGATATAAAATTTGAAAGAGTATATGAAGTTGTATTAAAAGCCGATTTTATTGGTTGATAGAGGGGTTTAACAATGAATATAGATTTAAAGTCTTTGGTATTATCGCCATTTGTTGATAAGGACCAATTTCCATATACGCTATTTATAATTACAGGAGAATTGGTTGCATACTCAGCACTAACAATTAACCCTTTTAAATTCTGATTATCAGATGAAGAAGAAGAAGAACTAAATGAATTGTTGTCACCACAGGTATTTTTACTTGTCGTTGTAGTTTTTCCATTAATATTTGTCTGGCTTTGAACCGAGATATTGTTGTTACAATCATTGGTATTTGAATTTGATTGGGAGTTTGATTGGGATTGATCTACAACACTATTGGAAGAATTTATTGCATTTGCAGGATGAAAAAAATTTGGGCTGTAAACAGCCATAAATAAAATTGGCAATAAAAACATAACTAGTAATGTTTTTTTATTAGCAAATTTATTAAATATTATATTATATGTAGAGATATCTATAAAATTTGTTTTTTTTATAGTCATAACTTATCAACTGTTTTATAGGATAAATATGATATATGTATTACTAATAAAAGATATATTAATATAATTTAATCTATCATTTTATATATCATTTTTATAAAATAAAGGTATAATTAGCTATTTTTTTTACTAAATTACATATTACGATGACAAATGAAAAAAATATCGCCCGAAATAGATAGACTTGCAGGAATAGAATATTATTCAACAGGATTTAACGGAATAGGCGGAAATATTAAAAAAAACAATGAAGATTTTAATGTTAAAGAGATAATAAATCCAAAATTCTTAAATGAATTAACCCAGCAAAAAAGTGACAACAATATTTTTGGAGTATACGAAATTGAAAAAAAAGGGATAGACTCTAATCATGCTATAATAATTTTAAAAAAAAAATTAGGCATAAATTTTAAAATAGTAGGAATCAAAGATGCTAAAGCATCTACATCACAGTATGCGACTACGAATAATAAGAAAATAATAAAAGATATAAGAATTGGAGAAATCTCTTTAAAATTTATAGGTTTTTCAAAGAAACCAATTGAAAAATCAATGTTAACCGGCAATAAATTTAAAATAAAAATAGACAATCCAGAAGACAATTCAAAAGATAATCTATCACATTTTTTAACAGAAATAAATAACATAGGAAACTTCTATGGTTTACAAAGATTTGGAAGCGAACGTTTGGTTACTCATCTTGTAGGAAAAGCAATTCTAAAGAAAAAATTCAATGAAGCAATAGACATACTTTTGACACATACGACAAAATTTGATTCAAAATTCAGTATAGAAATAAGAGAAAAATTAAAAGATATAAAATCCAATGCAAATATTGTTAAAACAATTCCAAAGGGAATGGATATTGAAAAAAAAATTGCACTTGAAATAACAAAAGGCAAAGAAGCAATATCTGTTTTGAGATCTATACCTATCAACATTAGAAGACTTTTTGTACAAGCATTTCAATCATTTATTTTCAATAAAGCCTTGAGTACGGCAATAGAAAAAGAATTTTCTCTAATAAAATGTGAAAAGGATGACCTGTGTTTTGAAATTATCGATAGAATGATTTTTGGGAAAATAAAAAGATTTGAAAATTTCGATTCATCAAAATATGAAAAAATTCCAATAATTAGATTACCAGGCTATGCATTCCAGCCAGGAAAAAACAGATTTGATTTAATAATTAAAGAAATTCTGCATAGTGAAAACATTACTGCTAAAGACTTTTTTATAAAAGAAATGCAAGAATTAAGTGAAGCCGGAGGATTCAGACAAGCAGTATTTGTATCAAATGATTTCAAATACGATACATCCAAGAATTCAACTTTTGTTGAATTTGAGGTACCAAAGGGGACTTATGCAACCACCTTACTTAGAGAAATAATCAAACCAGCTGATCCAATAACTGCAGGTTTTTAATTATTTATTTGATATATTAAAAACAAGAAAAAATACAGATATAATTATCTTTATGTACTAATATTCATGGTGAAAAAAATATCAGAAGAAAAGGGATTATCATTATTTACAGTATTTTTTAAGTCAGGGATAATAGTATTTATTTTTGGCATAACTCTTATAATTATAGATCTTATAGTACATTCGTTTACCGAAGGTCTCAGATTCATGGGTACTGATTTTGCTATAGCTGGAGCGATTACAATTATAATAGCATACATATACAAATATCACAAAATTCTCGAGTTTTTAATAATCCAATTAAAAATGAAAATCAACAAACAAAACAGGTCTTCAGAATGGTATAAACCATAACTTAGGTCTAAACTAACAATATATTACCCTATCAAAAGCAAACGGACAATTTAGCAAATAATAAAAAAAGATAGAAAGTAAATAAGATTATTACAAATTAAATAGAAAAATGGTTAACATAGAATAAAATTCAGGATTGCTTACTAATTGACAATTGAAGAAATAAGATATGATTTTACAGAACATGGCGAACATTTTCAAAATTTTTTCAGCAAAATTATAAAATTAATCATAATTTCAAAACTAAATTGTCAAGAATCCAGCGAAACATCGGTTAAATACTTTAATGAAATAGTAAATAATATAGAGGACTGTAAAACTCATCGGGTAAAATACAGCAAATCAATGATGTTTACAAAATTTTTGGAATATGAATTTACCTATCAAACAATCAAAGCAATAATAAAAATTACAAGTAAAAATCTTATCGACATAAGGTTCGAATCAATAATATCAGATTTTGTAAAATTTTTTGATGATCTCAGCAGTAATATAAAGACAATAAAATGGAATGTTACTAATATAAATAATAATGGATTTCAAGAAAATAGGAAAATAAAAGAAGAAAAATCAAATATAGATTCTACTAACACTAAAACAAATTATAAAGAAAAAAACGAAATAAAAACTATTTTTAATTTACTAGAATCATTCATAGAAGCATTGTATTATTTATCATCAATATCGCCAGATAACAACAAAGATAGTTTGATTGGAAAAATGATTGAAATTAAAGATGTATCAGTAAATAGAAAAAATTTAAGCATTGAAATATTAATTGACGAGAAAATAATAATAATAAACTTTTCACCAAAAAAAAGTAACCCTATCTCAATTGTCTTAGATAATGACAATAATACCGGAAAAACAATAAAAGAATTAATTTTACAAAACAAAAATTTTTAACACATTTATTTCAAATTATAAAAGATATAGCATAGAATTAAGAGCACTAAAGAATAAGACAGCAATAATCAATTAACAGGGTCTATTTTTTAAATATTTGTAATATATCATTTTAAAAAAAGTTTTTAATACCTTGATCTACAGATAAAATTTACAACAAAATGTTCTTAAGCAGACGAAGGTTGATTTTAGTAGGCACATCAGCAATTGTAATAGGCATTATCGTACTCCTCCCATTAATATTAACAATAACTCTTCCAGATTTGAGTAAAGTAAACATTACGCTTCAAAAAATAGAATACAATGGCATAATAGAAAAAAATAATACAGCTTTGTTAAACGTATTTTTTGACATCACCAATCCAACTAGTCAAGCATTAACTACGTCGCAAATAAACTTTAAATTGTTTGCAAATGAAAAATCCCTTGGTGACTATGTAATTCAATATGTAGACATACCTTTAAACGGGCGTCCCCAAATCCTATCAAATGGAGATAGCATTATTCATCAAGTAATAAATGTACCGATATCAGATAAAAAAATAATTACAGAATTAAAGAACAATAATTCAACAATGAAAAATATACATTGGAAAGCTGAAGGATCGGCAATAATAGAATCAGGATTTAGCTCTGCCCCCAAAAGTTTTACTTCTTCATGGTAATTTATTTTAAAAACATAAAAGATAAAAAACTTAATTCATTGTAGAAGGTAAAAAAATAAAACTTTTTTTAGTTAATCAATTCTCCACATTGTTCTGATTGTGAAATAAGCACAAATTTATTAAATGATGTTGTTACCCATTCTTCAATAATTTGGCATTTTGCAGGGCTTATTGAATTAGATTCATCATCTATTGAACACAGATGTTGAAAAGTACAGCATATACATGGAGCCCCGTCTATGGAGCTCAGATCAATAGGTTTTTGTTCTATATCAGCTACAGGAATAGTTTTTTTGACTACTAATTTATATGTCCATCTACCATTATACAGGGCTTTTTCTCTTGTAATGAGAGATTGTTTCTCCAAGTTTCCCACAAGTCGTGAACCATCGCGACTATCTAGAGAAAATAGTTTGCATAATTCTGTTTGAAAAACACCCTCTTCACCACTTGTTGTAATAGCATCGAATACCTTATCAATAAGGTCACTTTTAGAACGAATAGATAATTTGGAACTAGAAAATTCAGACGACGACAAAACATAGTACCTTCAACAATATAATATAAATGTCTTTAAATTCATAATCAAATATTGTTAATTTATATGTGCGGTATTGCATCAGTTAAAAACAGTAAGGCATATATAATATATCTTCATAGCAAAACTGATTAAATTACGATTACTTATATCGCATTCTAAATACTAGAACGATCAAAAAAAAGATTTACAAAAATCATTCAACAAAGCATTAATATGTAAAAAATTGAATTAAAAATAAAAATTTTATGTTTATACATCGGTGTAATTTTAATATATATATGTATATTAACAAATATTACGGGGATTATAATATCATCATAATTATTACAAATTTAGCAATTTATTTAAAATCACTAAATATAATTCAGTGAATTTGTACATAATCATTTCCTATCAGATATTTAAAATAACATGACGGAAAATGCTCACATTCTTAATTAAAAAGTATCATATTGTAATTTAATATCATCTAATACATTCTTTCTTTATTGCATCCTATGAATAAATTTATCCAATTAATAATATGTTTTAGTTTATAATTGTTATTTATGCAAAAAATAAAGATGGTGTTCTAGTTAAAAAAAAATGTGGGAATAGAAATAATGGTTTCTCCTCGCACAGTCAAAAATAAATGAAAAAAGTGAGGATAGTGCATGATTAACTCCAGGTATTAATAAAAGTTCCTTTATGTGAAAACTGCTGTATGCGGTTGTTACCTGTATCGACAACATATACAGAGCCAGATGAAGGATTAACAGCTATGCCTGATGGGCCTATAAATTGGCGTATGGAGCTTCCAATCGATCCCCATGTGTTGATGAAGGTGCCGTTATGTGAAAACTGCTGTATGCGGTTGTTACCTGTATCGGCAACATATACAGAGCCAGATGAAGGATTAACAGCTATGCCTGATGGATACATAAATTGGCTGTTTGCATCACCTTCTGAACCCCATGTGTTGATGAAGGTGCCGTTATGTGAAAACTGCTGTATGCGGTGATTATTGGTATCGGCAACATATACAGAGCCAGATGAAGGATTAACAGCTATGCCTGATGGGCCT
>JAICXY010000104.1 GCA_025934495.1 Candidatus Nitrosocosmicus sp. | reverse complement strand
TTCCATATTGAGACGTGACTCCTTTCCACAAATCTGTCCAGCGCCTTTGCGGTGCTTCTATAAGAGAGACCTAGAAAGTAAAGATATAGAGAATAAGCGATATCTTTTGGCTTGGTTCTTTGTCTTTGATATTTCAATATATGTTATAACAAGTTTTTAGCTATAGCTTTTTCTTAAGTTAACAGAGCCTATGTCTCTGATAATTCATTATTAAGTATGTACTAATTAAGCGTTACAAAGCTATATACTTTAGGATGTCCGATACTAACTTTTTCTTTAATTCTTCAAATGTCCCATAATCGAACCGAACATAGCAGTATATACCTTTTATATATGGCTAATTTGATAAAATAGAATAATATGATGATGAAATATATTCTTCCATTAATAATTCTAATAACCTTTATACCTTTATTACAAAATATAAATGCACAATCAACAGTAAACCCCTTGGGTAATTCAATTAATAAATTTACTTCAAGCGCCAGTAAATATGTAAATAATACACCGGCAGGTCAGGCTGGACTAATAGAAAACAATCCTGGTTATGCCAAGTATATACCTAATACCAGCTCCTATTCAAATAATTCAGCAAAAATTGCAGGGTCGGCATCCAATATCTCTACTTTTACTAGTAAATATGTAAATAATACACCGGCAGGTCAGGCAGGACTTTTTGAAAACAATCCTGGTTATGCCAAGTATATACCTAATACCAGCTCCTATTCAAATAATTCAAAGAATATTGTAAGTTACTATGGCAATAATTCTAATTCTAATCCAGCAAACAAAAGCCATAATAATATTAGTAATCCCATTGTAGGGGAATTGGCAAATACAACAAAGGCTGTTAGCAATATTGTAGAAAAAGGCATTTCTAGTATTACGAATCTGGGAAACAAACCTACAAAATAATTTGTAATTTAATAAATACAAAATTGAAAGTATTCACAATTTTTGATTATTCCTATTTATCATTTATTTATTGAACTGCTTCAAAGCATATATCATTTTATGGATTTTGAATTAGATTTATTATTCTTCTATCTATAGTATTATATTTTAAATACAATCACAATTTTTGTACTCTTTTATATCAGGTAATAATTTTATTATATTTAACTTGAATTGGTTGCCTAATACTGAATATGATTCAGTATATAACAATAAAAGAACAACTACTATGACTTTTCGTATAGATAAAAGTATTATGGATAAATTGCGAGTCGAAGCAAACAATAGAGGAATTAGTTTAAATATGCTTGTTAATCAAATCATCAAAAACTTTGTAGAATGGTATATGTTTGAACCTAAAATTGGTATGATTCCTTTGTCTAAACCTGTGGTAATTGAGCTCTTTAGAAATCTTAAAGAAGAAGAAGTTCTTCATATTGCAACCGGAATAGGTAAAAATGCAATATATGATATTGCTTTATTTATGAAAACTAGAATAGATATGGATTTATTCTTAGAATGGTTTGAATCACGCATGAAAAACTCTTCTATGCATATATCCCATATTGTTAACGGTCATACTCATACTTATACCATGAAACATGACATTTGTTTGAATTGGTCTTTATATTATAAGACAATTTTGGATTTAATTTTCTATGAGATTTTTAAAAAAAGTGTTGATATAAATATATCAGAAGGATCTTTCACAATCACATTTGAAAAGTAATAATATCTATATAATTATTAAAAGATATAGTTGACTGAGCATTTATTGTTAATGAATAAGATATTTTGATAATGCTGTTAAATTAAGCAGTAGTTTGTATTAGGGAGCGTTGAATGTTTATGAAAGATTTACATGATTGTAACAAATTTCGTTATAGTATTGAGGCTTAATGAAGATAAGATTTTAAGATCTTTTTAACAAAACAAGTTTATTTTCATAATAACATATAAAAAAGTTTGACATAAAGAACCTTAATTTTTTATGCAAATTGGATTTTTAGTTATCATCATAATTAAGCAATTATCGAAAGGACATGTTTTGTCTCAACTTTGCATAGCCATTATTTTAACTTCCTGGAGTAACTTGCAGCTTTTTGTCGAATAACTCAAACTTTTCCAGAAAATTTATAGAAATTCACATGAATCATTATTATTTAGACATTTGAATTTACTCTATTTTAATTATTTCAAGAATAAAAATGATTTTCATAGTTATTCAACAAATTATCTTACAGTATATACTATATAAAGAATAATTTTTGGATAATTTTTTAGTGTATAATAGTAAAGTAATGTAGAAATATCAAATAAAAAAAAGTGAATTTCTATAATAAATTAAAAAAATTAAATGTGTTTATTTTTATTTAAGATGATTTTGGCGTTCTCCATGTATGCATACATTTAGTACAACGAAAGAATTGTGTACTTGGTTCGTCAGCAGAATCAGTCTGCACAATCCACCAGCGAGACTGATTGTTTCCACATTTAGGACACACTTCTGTATCTGTTATAGGATGTGGATCAGGTAATTCATCTGAATCGACTAAACGAATATCTGAAGAAGACCCCCAAGGTTGTTGATCTTGTTGATATTGTTGATATTGTTGATATTTATGTAGTTCTTGTATATTTTCTTTCTCTTCTGTATTAATATCTACCTTCTCTGCATCATCATCATCTTTCATTGAATAACTATTTTCGTTTGCATGTTGATTAGCATTTTCAGGTTTTAGGTATATTAAATTAAAATCATTTTCTTTATTACATTTATTCATTATTATATTGTCATATTTATCAAAAGATTCCATATTGTTCTATTTGATTATTGAATAATATACTTTATTAGATCTATTCTTTTTACTTCAGGTATATAAAATTCAATCAAAAAATTTGTATTCCGTAACAATAAATAAATAAACTATATAAATATCAAAATTCTATTATCTTAAGCTCAATAGGGTTAGGATTTACGCTCGATGGCTTTACTTAGCATTTAGCAATTATCGAAAAAGAGATTATAAGAAAAGCGACTCGATGAATGATACCTTATATGATCCAACTATTATTCATTTCTTCAAACAGGAACCATATGCAAGATATTAAAAATACAACAACAATAATATAAAAATGGGGAAAGATGGGAGATAGGATTACTATTTATTCCCATATCATCTGGAATATCATATGGTGAAACTAATTCACCTAAATATTAAAAGATATGTGAATATGTATATTTGAAAATAAATATTAAAAATGAATAAACATTTTTTGAACCCTGGGAATAATTATAAAGCATGTAGAAAGAAATGCTCATATAAAAAAGTAATTAATTAAGATTTACTCAAAATATGGTTTGTTAACTTAAGCGTTTATTATATTATTGTTATACAGAATGCAAACACGTTCAACTAGTTTTTAACATGATTTAGATTGCAATTCTCATTCTTGCAAGGAAATTAGTCATTAAAACTTTCGATTCTATCATTTATGTATTATATGATTCTCTAAATGATACTTTTCTTAAATGGAGAATGAAGATGATTATTAGTTTTAAGAACCTATATGCTTGAGGATATTATATTACGCCATCTGTAGAAACCTGATGTTTCCCATGGTTTTGGACCAATGTCAACAGCAGAAAGCGCTCTATGGCAACAAACATTTTTCTTTGTTTCCTTGGATATAGATAGTACGAGGATTGGCCTATTTTTAGGCTCAGTTGCAACTTAACGCCATAGGAATTCTGAACCAATCAGAATTATTGTTTAATCACAACTACAAATTCAGATAGCTTTATTCTTTTAAAGATTGTTTTATTGGCTTATATGTTTGGATCCACTTCCAGATCGATACATATGGCTTCTCTTGACTATGTAGAAAAAAAATAATGTGCTTTGTCAACTTATCTAGTTGACAATTCCAGGAAATACAAATAGAGCCCAAACCCAACATATTCTGAAGATATTCTTTTTTTCTTTTATTATGCATAACCGAAATAGAATGCCTTCAAATTACAGACTTTTCTTAAGTTAGCAGAGCCGAAAATAAACACGGAATATTTAAAAAATTGTTGACTGATTGAATCTTTATAATAAAATTTAAATCCTCTTTTGGCGTTTGATAAGTAAAGCGCTGATCTATCTATATCTAAATTTCGGATAACAATTTAATTGGTATTTATTTAAATTTTTATTGTTTTTTTAAAAACTTTGAATTTATATATTGCAATAGTTTCCGGATATTTAATTGAAAGCAAATTTTATATATTCAGATTTGAATCCTTGTGGGGGTGGCGAGCGGTTAACACTTGTAACTATGCAGGCCATTTTAGAAATTGATATTGATATTGAACTAATAACACTTGAAATGCCTGATATTACAAAGATAGAAAATTCCTTTGGCAAAGATCTTGCTTCAGTTATTAACAAAATTAAAAAAATTCATATTCTGAAACATATATTAGATGAACAAAGTATATGTAATATTTTAAAAAATAAATATGATATTATAATAAATACTCATGGTGATATTGATCCATTTTATGATGAATCATTCTCAAAGAATAACGCTATTACCTATTGCCATTATCCTTCTACAAAATATTTTATAGAATCTGAAAATATAGAATATCTTGAAAAGCATATTAAAATTGCAAGAGAATCATCATTATCACGTAATTTTGCTAGCATTAATTCTCAAAATATTGTTGAATTTGATAAAAAAAAATATTTGAAATGGCTTAAGGATAGATATGATAAAATGATGTGTAATTCTATAATACTTACTAATTCTGAATATAGCCGCAAAGCAATATCAGAGGCTTACGGTATAAGAGATATAATTGTTATAAGTCCACCTGTAGATATAGATATCTTTCGTAATTCATTATTACTTTCAGCATCTTCTTATACTACTGATAAGCGTGACGATTTTATTTTGATAATATCTAGAATAGAGCCATCAAAGAGAATTGAAAATGCAATAAAATTAGCAAAATTACTAAAAGAAAAAGGCATTGGGAAAGGGCAAATAATTGTTGGAAGTCTTGAGCATCGTTATAATGATTACTATATTCGACTAAAAAAAATGATTTTGGATTTTAATTTGACCGACTATGTTACTTTGGAAATTAATGCTAGCTTAAAAACTCTTCTATCACTCATAAAAAAAAGCAAAGTATATTTTCATCCTAGGTCCGGTGAACACTTTGGAATGTCTATAGTTGAGGCAATGAGTGCAGGCTTAATCCCTGTTGTATCAGATAATGGTGGACAAACAGAATTTGTACCTTTAAAATATCAATATCATACATTAGAACAAGCAGCTCAAATCATATCCATAGCTTTTAAAGCCCCAGATTCTGAGAGGTTAATGATAAGCAATTCCGTAAAAAAATTTTCAACATTAAATTATAAACGATCTTTTCAGCAGATTGTCAACGAATTATTAGTAAAAATCTCTAAAAGATAAATAGTCTATCGAAAAGTATACAACAATATTGATGTTAATAGAGTACCAATATTATTTGTTTGTTAAACATAAAAATACATAAGATCTCTGCATAATTACTAGCAAACAGCTTTATGATCATCAGTTTTATATCCATTTGATCTCTTTGTTTTCAGACTATAGTTATCCAGAAATCCACTGCTGCTGCTTTTCAAATCGTTTACAACCGACAGTACAAGAGTTTGTTGATATCTAGATACAGAAATAGCAAAAAGATATGAAAAATATGAATTAAAACGTTTAACATATAAAAGAAAAGAAGATAGAAAGAGAAAAATCGATGCTGGCAAACCTTTCAAAGTAGATGTAGAAAATAGATATCTTATGCTTTTGATATCCTATCGCATGTTCATAACATATACCTTAGCAGGTTTTCTCTTTGATTTGAATTAAAGTAACATCTGCGTAGAGATATCCCAAAAGATAGAGTGTTGAACATGATAAGACAATAGATTTCTTGCTAATTAGACACCCATCAAAATTTTGCAACCTATAAATGAAATTATATAATATTACATTTTAAATTGCTGATTTGACCAAGATAAAAAGAAAAGAAATCAAGAACTGTCACAAGAAGAAGAATAAGAAATAGAATATAACAAAAACCATTCTAAAAAAAAGAATAGTGATTGATCATGCTATATGTGCAGTTTGAAAAAATACAGGATACTTGGAGATGTATTTAAAAACAAAGTGATGAGAAAATATAACAAGGCTCAGACATAGTAGTAGCATGTTTAGTAAATTATAGAATATTAAATCATAACTAGGCCAGAACCAAATACAAAATCAATGGCTGAATGGTGATGTGGGCAGTTTCTAATTATGCAATAGATCTTTGTGTTAAGTTTAAAGGTTGATCGTCATTTCTATAATATGACCTGCAATGACATCTAGAAAATATACTTGTACAAAGATAACTATGGACAAGATGTTGACGTTTATTCAATCACCATTAGCTTGTCAGATTTGGTTTGATGCCTTTCTGCTTCTAGGATAATATATTTACCTCAAACATCAGAGGTCGATCTAGATGATGATTGCCTGATTGAGTATTCCTACAAAGATAAGTTCCGTTGTGCCAACTTTTATGAGTTTGACTGATAAGCTGACTATACAATCGAATCGAGATGAAATACAATCTCCGAGATAGGCACGGTACGCCGCCACTAGGAATTGTGGTTGGATCGGGAATATAAGGTAATTTACATAAGAGTATCCTCTTATACAATGCTTTCTTTAATCTGCCCATATGGTAAATGAAAGTATAGTTTGACATAACCAAGTAAAAGAAGGATAAATACATTAGGATAACAATGGTTTTTGTCCAACCTTATCTTTGTCCATCTCTTTTCGTTCATCTCATTTAATTCAGTATTCCGGTTGTTTATAATTTCAAAGTCAATCAACATTTCATCTCTTCTAACTAGAGATTGGTTGTAAATGGACCATTTATAGTATTTATTGGTCGATGCTAGCTAAATGTATTTGGCAAAAGGATTTTCTTCACCAACCGTTTTTACAGCATTAGAATATTATGTTATCAAACGTAGGTTTGACAGAGTCCTCTTTTAGTCCAAATTTGTTTTTATGTATAATTTGAAATACAATCAATTGATATTTCATTTAGGATAAGATAAGATAAATTTTGACTGTTCGCGTCATAACCTGAATAGGCAAACGTTAACAAAAAACGATTAAAATAATAATGTATCAAAGCAGTATAGACTAGAAATAGACAAAAAATGATAAATGAATGATTATTAAATTGAAATAGAATTTGATTAAATTACTATAATTTTTTAGAGATATCCTACGAGTTTTGCAAATTTTAAGTTTTGCTAATAATATTATTTTTATATATAATTCTTATTATATAAGAGAAGATTTTAATATTATGAAAGGAAAACATGATAAAAATAAAGAAAACTGAAACAATTTTAATAGTTTTGATATTGATTGTAGCCGGTATTTTTTTATATAATGTAGTTATTTCTATTCCTAGTCGGAATTATTCCTTGGGTATTGATGCAATAAAAGATCCAGAATCATTATTTGTTAATTCAAGAGTAATTTTAAAAAATACGGGATTACTTCCATTAAATGATATTAATATTATTTATGATAATAATTTAAAATATAAAGAAAATGTTAACATATTAAATCCAGGGGAGACCATAATTCTTTCGCCCCCAGCAGGTACACCCTTGAATAATATTCATGTCAATTCAAAAGAAGGAATAGATATGGATAAAGAATTCAGAAGTCCTATGAAAATGCCAGGAATGATGGGATCTTGACATTTACTTTGTTATATATTAATCATATAATCTGCCTGATTTTATAAATGATTAGGTTAATTCAACATTATTTGCAGAAGATATCTTTAAGGTTTTCTTTTGCGAAATATCTCTAACCAAAAGTGTTCCATCATTATTCAGATCAATCAATTCTCCATCAAATGTAATATTATCATTATTTTTAAATGAATAATTTATTTTATTTTTAGAGTTCATAATTCTGTCTTTATATATCTTAAAAACGTTTTCATAATTAATAGAGTTTGAATTAATATTTAACAAATAAAAATCAAGATTATTTAGCAATGTGGACAAAAAAACCATATTTGATACCTTGTCGTTTAATTATTTTTTTAAAGTTGTAATTTGATAAAAGGAGGAATCGTTTTTTTTAATTTCAAGTACAGTTGAATCTATATCATTATTAGTATTTACTCCCATTCCTATGATGATATTATTATTTTTATAATCGAAATTAGTTTCAACATCTAGCAAAATTCCAGCAATTTTTTTCCCATTCACAAAGACATCATTAGGCCACTTCAAATCAGTTTTGAGATGGGTCTCCTTTTCGATTGTTTCACAAATACATATAGCAGAAATCATTACAAAGATAAATAATTTTTCAATTTTTAAATTAGATTCTAATATAACGGATATCCAAATTCCACCTTTGGGAGAAGCCCACTTAGTTCCTTTTCTACCTTTACCATTACTTTGAATATTGCAGATAATAACAGAAGGAAAAATTATATTTTTTCTTTTAATAATTTTAAATGCAAACTCTTGAGTTGAAGGCAATAAATCAAAATAATAAAATTCTTTAAAAATTGAATCAGTTTTTAAAAGGTTGAGAAGTTTTGAAATATGTATAATATTTTTCTTTTTTGATAGGTATATTTTCCACAATAAATTTATTATACATCATATTATTTAATCATTTTTTGTAATTATAAATACACATTATCAATATTCCCAATACAATAGAAAAACCATATAGTCTGGAAAAGAGAACCGTTTTTTCCATAATTTTTTCATAGAAAGATTCATCCTTTTTATATCCCGATGTATAGATATAAAATTTGTAAATTATAAATATAGCCAAAGGTAATAAAATAAGATTTATAATAAATGAGTAATTATTATCTGCTACAAAGTAATAAAAAATGAACGTTAAAAAGTAGATAATAACAAATAAACCCAAAACAAATGTAAAGATTTTTGATTGCGAATGTGTATTTAAAATTATCGCCAAAGTTTTCCTACCTTTCTCTTGATCTGCTTCAATATCCGGGATTGAATTGATGTAGAGAACCAAGGATGACAGTAACCCTATTATTCCACCTACAATGATTGATTCCAAAATAATTGTACTAGTTTGAACATAAAATGAACCAATGACTATTAAAACCCCTTTAATTCCTACAAATAGCTCGCCTAAACCTATATTAACTAGCTTATTAGAATACAAAGCTATAGATAATGTTGCGAAACCAAGAATTATAGCAATAACATAGCCTTTAACAAAAACAAATAGAGAACCAATGGATAATCCTAATATCAGAAATATTATGCCTGCGCGATATACCTCTGTTGGTTTTAATAATCCTTCTGGTAAAACCCCAGTTCCTCCACTAAATTTTGTTTTTTTTGTAATCAGATCAATTCCGCGTTTAAAATCCCAATAGTCGTTGAACAAATCTACACTTGAATGCAGACAAAAAATTCCTATATAGGTGAGAATTGCATAAAATATATTAAAATTATTCGGCTGGTAGCAATAACTTAAAGCTAGACCATTAGTAACTGCAATAGCAGAAGCTGCCAAGAATTTAAATCTGATAACCCTAAGCCAAACTTCTAATTTGCCATACATCTTTTAGTAGTTTTAACATTAATAGAGTATAAATAATTGATTGGTATCTATCTTTTTAAAATGCGTTTTGTGGACTGATTTATTTATGTATATCTGGTATTTCAAAATCTGACAACGTTTTTTAAATAACGATTTAAAAATTTTGTAAATTTCTATTTTAAAAATTTTTTTTTAGGATAATTTCTCTAAATCGATTGAAAAATCAAGAGGATTTAATCCAATCCCACAAGAAGTACATCTATATTTTGTTATTCTAAGAACATCTTTTAGGGGCTTGATGGTGATCATATGTTTTATTTTGCTACCGCATTTATCACAATAAATTTCTATTACAGGACATGACATTAATTTTATTAAATAAGCAAGGTAAATTAGAATAAAGTTAATTTAGTTTGACATAAAAATAAAACAAAATGCTTTGGCTCTTATAAAAATAGACATATTAACCTAAGAAAATACTATGCTGAAAATGGCACTGTTCACTTAAGACATAATTCCTTGTTATGATAATCTACAAATAGATTCAACCAATAATACATAGTTAAATTACATTTCTTCTTTTTTCTGCTACAAGGAAAGTAATCGTCAAAGCTTTCATTAGTTATGTCTTTGATATTGCATTCCCTTTCAATAATGATACTTTTATCAAATTTTGAAAATAGCCTTGGGCGTCAATCCTAGTCAATCCCATTGCGAATCTTTTGATCTCCTTTTTGTGTCTTCCTATTTTTTGTAAAATGAACGTATCAAGCCAGATTTTTGAGAATTAAACGCATTTAGTATTTGTTAAATCGGATTTCTTAACATGCAAATTACACTATGAACAAATTCATTAAAAATTTATTCTGGACTTTTTAATCGCAAATTTACAATCAAATTCATTAAATTTCTTGTTTTTTATTGCTATGTTAAATAGTATTACTACCAAATAAATTTATGCAAAAAATGTATGTTATTATAATGATTGGTAGGTTCTTTACAATATAAATAATAGTGAAAAGGATCTGCATGAAAATAAAAGTTTTGAGAATCTGATGTTGGATTTGAATAATTTTGAGAATTCATTAACAAAAGTATATTATGGCTTTCCTGATGCTGACGATGCAATTTTGCAATTTATAGATAGAACTAAATTGAAAATAGATTCCTGTTTGAGTTCTATAGCTCCATCTGTAATTATTGAAGTTGATGCGATAAAGAAAAAGAGAATAGAGGCTGTTAAAAACAAAGGCATCAAACTTAGATATGTAACCGAAATAACAAAAGACAACATTAGGTATGTTAAAGAGATGCTCTCTTTTTCTGAAATTCGACACTTGGATGGATTAAAAGGAAACTTTGAGGTATCAGATGAAAAAGAGTACGTTGCTGTTGCAACATTGTATAAAGGACAATCTATGCCCCAACTAATATTCAGCAATCTCGCTGAAATTGTAGAGCAGCAGCAATTTATTTTTGATAGTTTTTGGAACAGAGCAATACCTTCAGAGCAAAAAATAAAAGAAATAGAAGAGGGGATAGTACCACCGATTACAACAGTATTTTCCAATTATCAAGATGCATTAATTAAAGAAATCCATATGATAAAAAATGCTAAAAAAGAGATACAAATACTATACTCAACAGTTAACGCCTTTCATTTACAGGAAAATAACGGTACTTTACAGCTTTTAAAATCGATGGTTTTACGAAATGATAATTTAAAAATTAGCATCCTTACACCAATAGATTCATCGATAAAAGAATCATTATCTCTAAATCTTTTGAATTTTAGTCATAATATCCAAATCCAAGATATTGCACCTAGTTTTAATATCAAAATAAAAACACTAGTTGTAGATAGAAAAGAATCATTAATTATGGAACTAAAACACATGAGAGAAGAAAAAGTAACGGCTTCTATAGGATTTTCAATTTAC
>JAICXY010000018.1 GCA_025934495.1 Candidatus Nitrosocosmicus sp. | reverse complement strand
GGCAGTACAAATAATGTGGTGGATACAATATATATAGGCAAATTTACATCAGACACGCCGAAGAATCCTAAAACAAATATGATATACGTAGCTAATCAGCATAGTAACACAGTTTCGGTTATAGATGGTGGTACAAATAAGGTGGTAAGTACGGTACATGTAGGCAATTCACCCATCGATATAGCAGTTAATCAAGACAAAAACTTAGTGTACGTAGCTAATCAGCATAGTAACACAGTTTCGGTTATAAATGGTAGTACAAATAAGGTGGTAAGTACGGTACATGTAGGCAATTCACCCATCGATATAGCATTTAATCAAGACAAAAACTTAGTGTACGTAGCTAATCATAATAATAACACAGTTTCGGTTATAGATGGTAGTACAAATAATGTGGTGGATACAGTACCTGTTGATACTAACCCCATAAGCATAACATTAGATCCTAAAACAAATATTGTATACGTAGCTAATCAAAATAACAATGCAGTTTCGATTATAAATGGCAGTACAAATAGAGTAGTCGATACAATACATGCCGGAAAGAGTCCCAATAGAATATCTTTAGATCCTATAACAAACATAGTTTATGTAACAAATTCAGATCAGAACCAAGTAAGTTTCTTTAAATGGTTACTTCATAAACCACTAAATGGAACTAAACCTATCGATATAGCAGTTAATCAAGACAAAAACTTAGTGTACGTAGCTAATCAAAATAACACAGTTTCGGTTATAGATGGCAGTACAAATAAATTGATTCAAACAGTTTCGGTTATAAATGGTAGTACTAATCAGTATTTAGGAAATAATGATGACACGCATCATATTATATTTGTAAATTTCAAAACAAATATGATATATATATCTAATCAAGGTAACAATACAGTTTCGGTTATAAATGGCAGTACAAATAAGTTGGTGGGTACGGTACATACAGGAAAGGTTCCAATTAGTATAATCCAAAATATAAATAATAACATATCTTATATAACAAACTCAGGATCCCAATCTATTTTTGTAATAAATGAAGATACAAAACTACTAATAAAATCTATATCTTTAAACGTAAAACCTACCATGATAACATTAAATCCTAATACAAATATGATATATATATCTAATCAAGGTAACAATACAGTTTCGGTTATAAATGGCAGTACAAATAAGTTGGTGGGTACTATATCTGTAGGCGGATTTCCGGTTGGTATAGCCGTAAATCCTAATACTAACATGGTGTATGTGACCAAGACAAAGAACAATACAGTTTCGGTTATAGATGGCAGTACAAATAAGTTGGTGGGTACTATATCTGTAGGCGGATTTCCGGTTGGTATAGCCGTAAATCCTAATACTAACATGGTGTATGTGACCAGTCAAGCCGACAATACAGTTTCGGTTATAGATGGCAGTACAAATAAGTTGGTGGGTACTATATCTGTAGGTAATTCACCAAAGTGGATAGTTGTAAATCCTAATACCAACATGGTTTACATAGTTAATTCAAATGATAAAACAATTTCTATAATAGATGGAGTATAAAAATTTGACTGTGCAAAAAGTTATTTACTAGACTTATTTTTGATTACCATTATCAAATAAATAATTTTTTTCTGCGAAGATAAACAAAAAAATGTTTTTGCCCTGTTACATAACTATTATTCTTAGGTTATATTGGTTCTGTTCACTTAGATCCCACTCAATTTTATGAAAATCTACAAACAAATTCAACCTATTTATCATATATTTCAATTTCATTTTCTTTTACAAGGAATGTAGTCATCAAAGCATTCTGTTCTATCTTTTACATGTTGCATTATCCTTTCAATTACACTTTTTTCAAAAGAGGAATGAATATAATGATTTATTATACGAAACGACAAGCTTGTAGGTACCATCTGCCACCATTGGATGAAACAGAATGTAATCAATATTTTATGGAAGTTTCGTCGATGATGTATTCATCATTATTCTTTTTTTAATTTCTGTGGTTTATATTTTTGTATCTAATTCCAAATAGAAACGTGACTTATTTTAACGAGGTATAAAAAAGATAATTCTTTTGCAATGTTCCTAAAAGGTAAATCTAAAAAAAGTACAAGTACAATCCATAACCTATAATTTGTGAATGTGTTCTATTTCTTGAGCTCATAAAATGTATAATTGGGAAAAAATTAGAAAAGGAATCCCTAGTGGTCTTTATGCCGCACAGGATCGTATTCCTACTGTAGAGGAGATAATTAAGCTTCTGGCGTATCCTGATAGACGACTAAAACCTATTGTCTATACAATGATATCTTCTGGTATACGGCTTGGTGCATGGAAGTACCTAAAGTGGAAGCACATCATACCATTGAAAGATGAAAAAGGGAAACTTGTTGCTGCAAAAATTATACCTGAATAGTATAGATGGGAATGACATTTTTAAAGATAATCCTAGTGGAGTTATTCCTATTTCAAGCATTGGGGAAACGTTGAAAGAAAAAGTGGTCATATTAATTCTTTTAAAGAAAAATAAGAAGGAAACTGAAGCATATGGGATCTTCTATAAGACAACTGTTAGCAAAGCATTGCGAGATAGATTCGGCGCAAAAAATCCCAAAACCAGAAGTTCAAAGCAGCGTTCACTATCTTTTGATATTGAAGAAACTTTCTCAAGCATTCGCTTTGAAAAATATTATATGTAAATCGCATTTTCCCATAACGTTTCAAATATTGATGTAGTTGATAACACTACTCCTTCACTGTTCGTATAGGTGTAATATTCGGTTTGGTTATCAACAACGACAGGTTGACGATTCCTGAGGTCATCTTCTTTTGCGTTCTCTTGGTCTTTAGATGTTGCCCCAATCATAGAAACTTTGGAGTCTACAATGAGAATAAAAGATGTCTTTTTCAAATACTGGTTTTTGTAGTTTTTGTCTAATGCCTTTAGCGTTAGCTTCCCCTTTCTTGCTGCTACACCGTTTTTGATCTTGTCCTTTTGTAAATGCTCTTTGTCATTCAAATCGGTTTCCAATCTCTTCTTTAGGCGTATATTCGAATAGTTTTGGATATCTACAGGAAGTAGGATGCGAGCCTGCACCTTTTTCTCCATAATAACGTTAACCAAGAGTTCAATCATTCCTGAATGGACATACTCCAAAAGTCTGTCTGAGAGAGAAAAGAGAATCAGAATCTCTTGTCTTGAGGATTCTATCAGATCTAGAAAAAGGCTTCTTGCCTGCTCCTGACAATGCAACACTTTATAGAATCCTACACTTACGTCTTCCAACTCTTTGATTTTCTCTGTGGCGGGTATCGCGTTACTCCATAGGTTCTCAAAAATATGTTTCTGTTGCTCCACAAAAGACCTTATGTTGCTGTGGACACACTGAAAGCTTCCGATGTTTTCGGACATTGCGTTGCTCAAATAGTGTTTGTCGCTTACCACAAATGTTCCAGAGATTCCATCCATGTGCCGCAACTCTGAAACGTATTTCATACCCTCTCTACAATGGTCTATATTGTCCTTGGTAATCTCGGTTATTATTCTTATTCTAACGCCTCTTTTGAGTGCCTCGGCATAAGCTTTCTTGACCTCTTCCACCTTGCTGAAGATGATTGGACCAATAGAGTCGGTATAGTTGTTCCATTCGTGAATTGTGTCGGAAAGACATTCCAAATTTCTTTCAATAATTTCCTGAGCACCAACAACTACCTCAGTTCCTTCTTTGTAGAATTCCTCATTAGGCTCAGTCGATTTTGTCAATTTATAGCAACATGAAAAAACAACAAATTATATAACTATTTTGATTTGATTGAAGTGTTAAGATAAGGCATACATTAGATCTCTCGCATAATTAGAAACAATTTATACTTTATAATATGATTTTGTATTCGTTTTTAGCGATGCTGTTTATTATTCTATAGTTTATCAATCCTGATACTAATACATTGTCTCATTACCATTATCAAATGCTATCTATGAATTTTGTTGGTTTATATCTTGTGCTTGTCCAATAGATATACCACAATTGCCATAAACTGTTACACATGTAACTTTCTGATTATTTGCTTGTTCTTGGTTATTGTTGGCGTTGGTTTAGTTGGACTGGTATTGTTTTGAGTAGATAATGTTTTGGAACAGTCCGTTAATGTTGCCTTGTCAAATCCATGTTGATAGAGGTATGAATGACTCAAATATTTTGAGCTATGTCTGTAGGTATCAATTATATCTGCACCTGATCCACAGTACTTTGCTCCATAATTAAATGATTTATACTTTTGCCTGGGCTCTGTTAACTTGAAAAACCTGTAGAATGAAGATGTTTTATTTTGATATAAAATCTACTAGTGTCATATCAATTGAACATTTATTTATTTACTGATTTCCATTTAATTTATTAATTAATTGAGACATGGTCATAATTCAAAATAATTTATCTTTATCTTTACCATCGTATCAGATAGTTCCAAGCATATATTTTATTGATTTTGGATTTATTTTTTTAGTTTTACAGTTATACTATATTATTAGCTGATATAATAAAACTGATAAGAGTACAGTTGTAGATACCGCATGATATCCTCGTGCTCGCAATGGGTCCGTCCTAAAAACTGATTTGATATGTTACATCAATGGCTCTATCGATATTCTTCTCCTTCGGCTGTAGATAGATTGTTCCAATGCCGATTGATAAAAGCATAAGTTCAAGCCTCTTTTTGGGAGTATTTTCGTATCGTTCAACAGGGCAAACTAGATCTATTCTCAATACCTTCTTGCTATGTCGATACAGTTTCTTATCGTCATGGCCTGGATCAGCTATCATGTACAATACAGATGGTAAAGAGAATACCGAAGAAGAAGAAGAAGAAGTTAAAGGAACATGCATACATCTTGTTATCTTGAACATTAGCAGTAGTAACTTCTGCAGTTAAATGTACTATAATCTTACCTGGTGTACATGTTAGATGTAGTTTATATCCGAAAATCCATTTCTTGGTATGACTATATCCCCACCATCTTGCGTCTGTATCTATGCCAGGGCATGGTACTATACCTTTTTTCATGGATGATTTATGCCATACATGATCCTTTGCTTTTAGCAGATTACTATCTATTGCGGTTATAGAAGGACCTGCTAGGGCGTTTGTAATAAACAGATATCCCATTGTTGATATCCTTTCTTTTATATTTGTAGTAGAAATAGTCTTCAAACGCCTATCAAATGTTCGTCTACTGCATGGAATGGATACTAAACCACAGGCTATTGCTAGTTTATGGGTATACTGACAGCAGTCCATAATAAGAAAAGTATGTAAGGTATTGTTTGAATCGATTCTAAACCATCATAACCTCACAACAAAACATCTCACAATTACAGTTGTTGGAGAATATACATGTGGTCTACCACCTTTCCTCCTTGGTGCAGTAGGCCATGGTATACAACCTACTAGATACAGAACATAAAAGGGTAGATTCTTTTATTCTATCAAGCCAATCTTTGGGACAGTGTTTCTCAAAATCATATCTCAAGTATTAGCTTTAAGATTATGAAATGTATCAGGAGATAACTTGAATTATGACCATGTCTCAGATAGTATAGTCTGATAATATTTGTCATATCGAATCCTCGATTCATAAAAACCTTGATAGATTGTAGATATCCATATGATACAATATTCAAAAGGAGAGGTTAAGCCCAGTTCTGTTATTCAAATAATTTATAATTAGGTCAGGGAGTACTTGATGATGGACATAAATAATCAATATATACAAGAGATACAAAACTGGAATTAATTTCCCATAATATATCTATAGTGGATTTCGAATATAAGAAAGGACGTAAGACAGATTTACTTACTGTGATTTAATGAATCAGGACATAAATATTACTACTGTTCAATGATTGTGGAATCGTAATATGGATTTCATCATGTCCTTATCGAAACAATGTACAGTGTTATTATTCATGCTTTATGATATTAATAGGGGTTTGTTGATCTATTAATATGACATTAACAGTGCTGTATATAATTCAAAATCGATAATCTGTAGGTCTTTATAGATTTTTGATAAGGCTGGATCATAAAGAAGATTCGATTAAAATGGTGTTCAAGTATTTATAAAAGCAATTAGAAAAGCGGCAAAATATAATTAATTATTTGGTAATTAATCATCTTTTTCTCTCCTCTATATTGTTAACAATATGATATTGTCAACTGATTACTGCTGCTGCTGTTGCTGTTGCCGCTGATGTTGTGGTATTATTGATTAATTCTACCAAGGTTTGAGGAAATGACTGCTCCTGTCTTTTTATTAATTTTGCCAGAAAACCATACTTTTCCATGTTTGCCTATCTTTGAATACAATAGAGTCAAATGATTTTGTAATTCTCTATATATCATAGAAAATTCAAAAGGTAAGAAATCGTTTTCATGTGTAGATTCAGATACCTCTTCTACCCATCTCATTTTCTGGATTAGTAATTAATTGACTTGATTTTTCAGTCTCGATATGATTTTCATCATACATCTCTTCTTTGTATGTTGAACTTTCTTCGAACTCGTTGTTATCATGCTCTTTTAATTGTTCTTGTTCTTGTTGTTGCAGATATGATATGGAAGCAAAAGTTTTGTCTCTTATAGAAGACATATCGATAGTTGTTGTTGTTGCAGATTGTGGTTGTTCTTCGTCTCCTTCATCATCTTGAATAGACATTCTGCCATCTATATCACGTATGATAACTTTTTTGTTGTTCTCATTATTATCTTCTTCATCTTCTTGATTTAGCGGTGTTACCGCCGCTAACTTGCCACTGACTTTATCTGCTTCCTCTTGTATTCTTTGGTACTTTTGTTTTTTTGCATTGTCTACACGAACTTTTTGTTTGTATATCTCATCCAGACATTCCCGTATGAAACGTTCAGATGTTTGACCACGCAATTGGTTAACAATTTCAATGCATACGGTATCTTCTGGAATCTTTCTCTCAAGTTCTTTTGCCAGATCAATAATAATCTGTTTCTTTGATTCTTTGGCTTGGAATTCTACCTTATCAAGTTTGACTATTGCATCTTGAAATAGTGAAGAAATTACTTCGTCATTAGATTTTTCGTATGTCAACTAGTTTGTATCACTCCTTTTATTATAGTTTGAACTGGTGCTTTCTATCGGAATAAGGGATGACTTTTTTATAAAAATGTTGATTGGCATCTAGAACAGTTGGCACAATAGGGGTTGGTTCCTTTGTATTTCCAGGTGTTGTTACAACGGTGGCATGTTAATGCTGACACTTATATTACATACAACTATACATACCTAATCCTAATAAGCAGTTATGTTATTTTTACTTTTACAGTGGGTGTATACACTATTTAAGGATAAACCATTGACATAGTCGCCTTCATATAAACCTATTTCTAAAATAAGACTCGAATTGCTAGAAGAATAATGCTAATAGACCATCCAGAACATATGATGTTCTAGAAGAAATAATGAATATCGTTATTATTATTGATAAACCTTATTAAATGCATACTTAATTGCTATAATCATCAATAAATATAATAAATACAATGAATATTATACTTATAATATATAGAACATTTAGAACATAGAATATAAGATACTATCTAGAATAGAAAAAACGGACCTATATAGAATATACTGATTTTATAGGGTATGTGATACAGGGATTTCTAAATGTTCTAATGTCACGTTAACGATGAGACTCCTTCTCCTCCATTGCAATAGTTATGTATAACAATGGTGAAGGTACTAGACTATATGAATGAGCATAAGTATAAGATTGCTATTGCTTACATGATCTTTATTTTATCGCGACTAATCCTATAAGATCGACCAAATGCAGATATCTTTATAGATACTATCCAACCAAGGGTTAGAGGAATTGAATTATGACCAAGCTTATTTGATTGCAGTAGGGTTCGGGTTTTGCACTAACCATTTCACATGCTGAACTAAAACAGGTTTCTCGTCTCTAATTTAAGAACAATACAGAAATTATAATTCATAATATATCTATTGGTTTTTGCTACCAAACTAGTTATTTGATTTGGCATAAATCAATGGGAAATCAACATCGGTAAATATGAGATAACTTTAGAGTTAACAGATAAAAATGACTTTATTTGATTAAACAGATAGTCTTTCTGAACAAAAATATGTCATCCTTAAATGTCCAAAATTAATTATACTTTTTTTAAATACTGATGTATTAGCTGAATAGCTGTAGATCCCTCTCCCACTCCTGCAGCAATTCTCTTAATAGAGCCATGACGTACATCCCCAGCAGCAAATATGCCGGGAACATTTGTTTCAAGTAAAAAATATTGACGATCCATGATCCAATCTTGAGGATGTCCGTTATTAGCCAGATCTGATCCGGTAAGAATAGAGCCATGATTATCTCTTTGCACTAGTCCATTGAGCCAGTCTGTATGAGGCTCTGCACCAATGTATATGAATAATCCAGCTCCGGGTATAATCCGTTGTTCTCCTGTTTTAGTATTCTTTATAGCAATACTTTCAAGTTTATTTTCGCCATTTACTCCAGTAACCACTGTATTTAACATTACTTTAATATTATTTGTTTCATTTATTTGATGTACAAGATATTGTGACATTTTTTCGGTCAAGGTATCTGTACGAACAAGTAACGTTACTTTTTTAGCGTATTTTGAGAAATAAATTGCAGCCTGTCCTGCAGAATTGGCTCCTCCAACAATATAAATATCCTGATCCTTAAAATGTAATGCCTCTACGATAGAGGCACCATAAAATACACCAGCTCCTACTAATTTGTCAATATTCTTTACATCTTTAAGCCTACGATATGTAACTCCACAAGCAATTAGAATTACATGGGATCTTATTTTAGATCCATCTGTCAATGTTGCTATGCGATATTGATTGTCTATTTTTATACCGGTAACCTCTTGAGGATTTAGGATCTCCACACCAAACTTTATAGCCTGAGTCACAGCACGTCTGGATAAGTTAAAGCCAGTCAAGCCAGATGGAAATCCTAGATAGTTTTCTATATTAGAACTTGCACTTGCTTGGCCTCCGGGCGCCTGTCTTTCTATTAATATTGTATGCAGACCTTCAGATGCGCCATACACTGCTGCCGACAATCCAGCTGGACCTCCTCCTATTATAATTAAATCATAAAAGTCCATCTTTGCACGAGTTTTGAGACCAATTTTTTCGGCAATTTGTGAATTAGTTGGTTCAGCTAAATATGAGCCATCAGAAAATATAACGAGTGGTAGGTAAGGAATAGTAATTAGAAGAAGAAGGTTTTGTTGGAGGTGTATTGTTATATACATCATTGTCAATCTCAATAGAAGAGGAACTACCAGTAGAAGAATTCATTGGTGAGGCAGAGGTGGTTGAATTAACAAAAGAAACCAAGCGGCGAGCTTCTTTATCACTTTCTATATCTAGCCATTGATAAGGTATGCCGTTTCTAGATAAAAATTCTTTTATCTCATGCGATCTTGGTGACCATTTTACACCTATAACTTTAATACCTTCAAACGGCGTATGATACGAACTCTTCCAGTCATCAAGAATATCGTTTAGAGCAGGATAAAGATGAATTTCAAGAGGTTCACAAGGTTTGGTCAAGTAAAAATCAATTTTTACTTTATTGATTGATGCCATAATTGCATCTGTATCACCATAATCTGAAAGTAATACCCGTTTTGCATCAGGAAATACGTCCATAGTTTTTTCCAAGAATTCAACACCAGTCATACCAGGCATTCTCTGGTCAACTATAAATAATGCTGCGACTTCATTGCGTAACTTTAACTGCCCTATTATTTCAATAGCTCGATGACCAGAATCTGCCAAAAGTATTTGAAAAATATTACCGTATTGCCGATTTAATCCAGGTTCGATGGATTTTAAAAATTGCAGATTATCATCTACTATTAGGATTGCTGGTTTCATACCTCTAACCCCTAATAGAAATATGTAAAACAAGGATAAGAAGATTTAGAAAAATTCCTTACATTTGATCTGTCTTGGACTATACAATTTACTTATTCATACTCGGTCTGTTTATCTTGTATCACATTGACAAAAATCATAGTCAATGTCCAATTTGTTATCTATTTAGATACGGCAAGATAAATGTTTTAACTTCAAATATTATTGTTATTATGCAAATAGAGTTATTGATGCCTCTAAGAAATACGGAGTTCGATTTCAGATCTTTCATCTTGGTAGTAGATAAGATATAATATAAATTACCAACATTGCAAAAATATATCTAAGTCAAAAGACAAAGAAGTATGGTTAGAGATATAGTCTTACAGAGAAAGTCAAAAAAGGGCTATTTTAAATATTCTCATTTTATCCTCCTGTTATTTTATGTTGTCTATTTCATCTTCTATAGTATGTTCCTTGAACTTTTTAAAATTAAGAGCCTATCCCAAAATTCGATAAAAATATAGCTGATTGTAGATCTTTATAAAAACGTGCCTTTCTTCAATCGACATAAGAATAAGAAGGTGTTTACCATTGCCACGATTTCAGATAAATTATGGGACAAGGTATCTGACCTTTTACCATACGAAAAACCACAATATATTATAGGTCGTCCTGCTATTCCTTTTAGAAAAGTGTTAAATGGTATTCTATATGTTCTAAGAACCGGCTGTCAATAGTGGAAGATGCTGCCTTCAGAATATAACTCAGGACCTACATGCCATAGGAGATTTCAACAATGGGTTCAGTTGAATATCTTCAAAAGATGTGAATTAGGTTGTTAAAAGAATATGATAATAAAGAAGGAATCAAATGGATGTGATGGCAATCCATAGATAACATATCTATAAAGTCACCTTTAGGAGGGGACATGACTGATGGAAATAATCATGTTGATAGAAGCAAACTGGGAACAAAAAGGCATATTTTAACAGATAAAAATGGAATTCCTTTATCTGTTATTATATCATCTGCAAGCACTCATGATGTAAAACTGGTAATAGATGTGGTTGATAACTCGGTTATTAAACGACCATCATCCAAATACAGAAACGGGAAAGAAGAATAAGAGGACAACAGCATCTATGTCTTGATAAAGGATACAATTCTGAAAACAAAGAACAGGAACTAATCAAACGAGGTTATGTATTACATATTCCAATTAAGAAAGCGAAGAAAGATACAAACAATGAAAAATATGTATCACGACCTATACTCAATATAAAAAAATATTCTCCCATAAGAGGTGTGTTATAGAGCGAACCAAACCCTGGCATAACAGATTTAGAAAACTGTTTACTCGTTATGAGAAAAAGTTGGAAAATTATCTTGGGATAGTGCAGTTCTCCTGTTGTATCATTATATATAGAAAAATTATCTTGGGATAGGCTCAAGTACGGATAAAAGGTGAGGTGAAGTACCAAGCATACAGGCAATACATATTAAAACAAATTTCTTAATATTTTATTAATGAAATTTGTAACTTGGTATCCCTATTATTTGCAAATTTTATATAAATTAAATCTTGATATAAAAAAAGATATTTTAAGTTCGCTAATTTTATCCAATCTTATTTCCAATAGATCATTAAATACATATCCAAATAATTTACTAAAAAAATTAAATAAAAAAAAAATTTTAATCGTTGGTGCAGGGCCCAGTATTGGGGAACCAGTAATTCAAAAATTTATTAAAGAGCATTCAAATTTTATCATAATATCTGCAGACGGGGCCACAGAATTATGCCTACAATTGAATGTAATTCCTGATTTTGTTGTAACTGATCTTGACGGGGACATTGATTCTCTGCTACGGGCTAATGAATTAGGTTCGATAATGTTAATACATGCTCATGGTGATAATATTCAGAAAATTCTTAAATTTGGTCCAAAGTTCCAGCAGTTGATTGGAACAACACAGGTTTTCCCCCTTGCAAACGTTTATAATTTTGGTGGGTTCACTGACGGTGATAGATGTGTGTTTCTTGCTGATGAATTTCGTTCTTCCGAGATTTGGTTAGTGGGAATGGATTTTTCTTCTTCAATAGGTTATTTTTCAAAAAAAATGAAATTTAATTTGATATTAAAAAGGAAGAAATTAGCTATTGGTAAACGTTTGATTGAAATGCTGGTAAAGAAATCAAAATCTCTTTTAATCCATGTCACAACTTTTAAATTTGATTCAGTAATTAATGGGATAGTTGATTATAAACTAAAATGAATATAAAAAAAATTCTAGGTCTTACTGGATTTGGTCTAGCTTTATCTGGAGGTTATTTGTGGATGATAAATCAAATTCCACTATCATTGATTTTTTGGGGATTAGCAATTTTAATTATAATTAGATTGAACCGCTATAAAAAAGCAAAGAAGACTACCAAAAGGCCATCATAAACTAGTCTATGTTATAGGCATAATCTTAATTTTATGTCCAAATATGAAGTCTAATAGAATTTAATGAATTGTTCTGAAAAAAACTATTGACTATTGTTAATGCATCTAACATTAAAAATATAGTTTTAGAAATAGAATTTTATGTGATTGAGCAATCCTCTTAAGAGGATATAAGATAAGGAAAAAGATATAGATTCTTTATTATATAGAATTTC
Organism: Candidatus Nitrosocosmicus sp.; assembly: GCA_025934495.1. Classification (GTDB taxonomy): domain Archaea; phylum Thermoproteota; class Nitrososphaeria; order Nitrososphaerales; family Nitrososphaeraceae; genus Nitrosocosmicus. Next base: position 31,414 of record JAICXY010000018.1, on the reverse strand, counting down.
ATAAATATATAACAATATGACAGAGTATAAACTTGATCGAACTTTTAGAAAATGGTAATTAATAATCATAAATTAAATAAAGTATAATGATATGTAATTGAGTAAATAATAATAAAAAGATATTGTAATATGATAAATTTAATTCAAGAACTTTAGATTTTATCATATGGTTATACTGAGATCTGGAAACTCTTGTATTAGATCTTACATAATTATGTCTAAATGGGTTTATGAGTACTAGTTCATCAATAATCTGCCTTTTTATTGATCTGGTATGAACGGTTGTTCAAAAAGCCATTGTTTTCAAATCATTAATTTGGCTTACAGTACAATTTAAATGACATTTATTATAAAGAAATAGCAAAAAGATACCAATGCTATGGAATCAAGCGGCTAACATTCAAAAGAAAATATGCCAAAAGAGAAAGAAAAGTTGGTGTTGTATGTAGACCTTTTAATAAAGATGTCAAAAATAGGTTTTCTAATGCTACGTATTTACCATCGTCTTTACATAACCTACACAATAGATGTTGCTTTCTATCCGACTTATACCAAAGTGATATTTGCAGAGATATACAAAAGATTGAATCTTTGATAAAACAATGCGGATCATTACCATGGAAATTATACAAAATAACAAAAAGGTTACGAACGCCAGAATTTGAAAAATAATTTCCCCGATTCATGGCTTTAGATTACACATAGAACAACAAATTCCAAGACCAAATAATAAGAGAAGGAAGAAGGAGTATTATTCTTGAGGAAAGAAAAAGAAATGCTTTGTTGCATGATTCCGCGATTTCCTAAAACATTTAGCTAACCTAATCATACAATCCATGTGAACTGGCCCATCTATGACAAATCTCTTGTAAGAAGAGGCGAATTCTTGCTAGGCTTTGATGTCATTGAAAACTGGGGTACAGAATTAAGAGATGACCCAAGGCAAAATAGGATTAGGACTCATTTCATTATCCTAATACTTTTCTCCTTCTTTTACTGCTTGGATATGCTAAAGTAATTTCATTTGCCATTTAGACAAACAGGAGAGAGAATAGGGAATAGCATAAGGTCATGCTAAAGGAAATTACCTTCTATCCCAGATTTTACAACAATAAACATAGAAGAATAAACAAAATTAAATATTCTCATAAAATAGTGACAAAGATAAAATCTCTAAAGATGATTACATTATCATTGCAATATTTGGCACCGGCATCAAGGTTACCACTAGAGGCCAATGGATGCAAGATAGATGGCGTATAAAAGATAACAACAAGAAAGGATATTTGAAAATACATGTTGCTGTTGTAAACGTCAATACAAAGAAAATTCTTTCAATGATGAAGGTAACTGATGTTAAGCATGTTCACGATAGTAAATCATTACCTAAATTGGTCAATGGTATTATAGAATCAGACAATGTAATAGTAGCAATTGGCAAACTATATGTAGATGGAGCTTATGATGACCGCAATGATATTTTTAGATTCTTAGCAGACAATAGAGTTCTGCCATGTATTAAAGTAAGTAGAATGCGAGTTAGATGGAAAAAAGGAAAAAACATTCTTAGAAACCTGCCTATCAGTTTTAACTCAGAAAAATGATTTGATAAAGTGGAAAGAGGATAGCATTGTAATCTATGGTCAAAGATGGATTATATAATCCGTGTTTTTCTTGTATAAAAAGAACGTTCGGAGAATATGTTTATTCAATTAAACTAAAGAATATGATACAAGAAAAGATATTGAAAGCGTCATTGTATAATAAGTTGATATCTGTTTTGACAAGACAGATAGTAAATTATGGATTTTAATAATCATGCAATAAGACACTTTTTACGTTGTAATGCCTGCTTGTGTAATGCCTTATTCCGTAACATGAATGGTAGATGAAAGACACTTTGACATACTCAAGTAAAAGAAGGAGAAAAGTATTAGGATAATAAATAGTTCTTTACCTTATCTTTGTTTATAATGACGTCAAAGCCTAATATCAGTATTTTACCCCTTCTAACAATTGGTTAGTTATATATAGCATGTCAATTTACATGTTTTTAAACATTCGAGATTTTGAAGATGGTTTTATGATTATGTAATAAGATATGTTTGTATGCTATATGCATATTTAGGTTATTCCCGTCAAAAAACCGTCATTTTTTTAATATCGATTACAATCATATTTGAACTATAGAAATCTAACATCTTACAATTGGATTTTAATTTGTCTTACGTAGATTCACTATAAAAAATATATAGATTGTGCAACTAGTAATTAATCCATTAATTTCAATATGTATATTTTGCTAAATACAAGTTATTGAGGCTCAATTGTAGAAGGAGGTTTGCTGGATATAGCGTAGGTTACCCAAGTAACATTTTCTACATCATTTGTTATTTTTGAACTTATTTTTTCTAAGGTGTCATATGGAATTCTTACCCAATCTGCGGTCATTGCATCTATGGATTCAACTATTCTTATTGTTACTATATATCCATATATTCTTTCATCGCCTAATATTCCGACTGCTTTATCATCTCCGACCATCGCGTAAGCTTGCCATACTTTATTGTAAATATTATCTTCTGTCAAGACATCTTCTACAATTTTACTGGCTGCTTTTGTTATCCTTATCTTTTCGTCAGTTACTTCTCCTATAATTCTTACTGCAAGTCCTGGACCCGGAAAAGGATGTCTTGTAAGCAATTCTTTGGGTACTGCAAGAATTTTTGCAACTTCCCTTACTTCATCTTTATAGAGATCTCGTAAAGGTTCTATTATTTTTAAATTTAACCAGTCTGGTAATCCACCTACATTGTGATGTGTTTTAATGACTGTTGCTGGACCCTTTGATACACCACTTTCAATTACATCTGGATATAAAGTCCCTTGTGCAAGCCATTGAAATGGACCTTCGTTTTCTGCGAACTCTGTAAAAACTCTTGCAAATTCTTCGCCAATTATTTTCCTTTTACCTTCTGGATCAGATATTCCTTTTAATTTTTGTAAAAATCTATCTTGAGCCTCTATATATTTTACAGGTATACCTAGTTTATCATTAAAAAGTTCTTTTACAATGTTTTCTTCATCTTCTCTTAGTAGACCATGATTAACAAAAATGCATGTTAAATTATCTTTAATTGCTTTATGTATTAATACTGCAGTGGTAGTCGAATCAATTCCTCCGCTGACAGCACAAAGCACCTTTTCTCCACCTACTTTTAATTTTATATTTTCAATAGCCTTTTCAATAAAGTTACTCATATTCCAATCTGGTTTTGCTTCGCTAATTATATGAGAAAAATTATTAAGTATTTCAGTCCCTTTTTCGGTGTGAGCAACTTCTGGATGGAATTGTATTCCAAATATTTTCTTTTCTCTATTTCCAATAGCTGCTGAAATAGAATTAGTGGTTTCTCCCAAAATATCAAATCCATTTGGAATTATTTCAGCCGAATCACTGTGACTCATCCAACATTGTATTTTATCTGTTTTTATATTTTTAAATAGACTATCCTTATCTTTTATTTTTAAAATTGCGTTTCCATATTCTCTACTCTTAACTCTTTTAATTCTTCCTTTGTATTGGTCCACGATGATTTGGTGTCCATAGCATATTCCCAAAATAGGAATACCTAGATCAAATATTTTTTTATCCGGTTTTGGCGAATCATTCTCATAAACACTTGCAGGTCCACCTGAAAAAACTATTCCGTTGGGATTTAATTCGATAATTGTTTTTATTGGAGTATTGTATGGCAGTAATTCACAATACACATTTGATTCTCTTATTCTTCGACATATAAGATGACTATATTGTGATCCAAAATCTAAAACGATTATTTTATCCATTATTTTTCACTCTTTTCTAACATCCTAGTAAATACCCAAGCAACGGTATTGAAAATTTCATTTACTCTATCTTTATCTCTATAATTTCTAATTTCAATTTTTTTTAAAATATTCTCGCTGTTCTCTTTTTGCATCGTATTATATGAAATCATATCTGTTTCGGATAACTGCCCTTGTTTAACTTTATCTGAGTCCTTATTTTTCATTCCATCTAGGATCCTATTTATAAAAAATGATTTGAACGGTGGAGTATCCAAATTAAAGTTAATTGATTCATTTGGGATTATTTCAATTCGTTCCTTTGAAATTTCTACAAGCGCAATTAAAGTATTATCTTTCATTCTTTTTATCTGTCTTGTTTCTAATGCTTGTGGTTGTTCTTCATGACTTTTTTGGAAGGTAGATGTATTATCTTTTTTATGTTCTTTATCAATAATTGCTGATTTTTCATTAGAATATGGTTTTTTATCAAGATTAAGATTTGCAGCAGTTTTAAAACTCCCTTGTTTTAAAACTGAGTCGATTAATGATAATGTTATTTTCATTCTATCAATCTCTTCTTGTTTTTCGGAAATTGATTTGGTCAACCATTCTCTTATCTCTGCGGCATTTTTAATATCATCATCAGAGTAACCTGCCATAATAACATTTGAACTATTTTTCAATATTAAATGTGTTTATTTCATCGAAATAAGCATAATACCAATGCCATGCTCTTTGAATCATATTTTTAGCTTTTATTGTATTTATTTAAAAATGGAAAGTATCATCTTGCTTCTTTTTTGTTCTCTCATTAATAGAAGATAGAACGCAGAGATCCAATCCAATTGAATACAATTTGAATATGTTAAGAATTATAAAATCCGAGTTATATCTACGAAATCCCATTACTACATTTGACATAGATATCAAAAAGTGAATTTATTTGCTGTGGACATAATTCTTGAAAATAATTAATCAATATTGCGGATTATAACTTTTTTTTAAATTTGTTACAATTGTGAACATCCTCACCATTTATATAGACTCTTAACAACGATGCTACTATTCTTATAAAATTTTAATAGCCATCTAAATTACTCAAATATTTGTATAATATATAACTTTTTTTATTGTTTTATTTTGTTATTATTTTTTTATAAATACTTGAATTCTTAATTTATCGGTCAATTATTAATTGATATCTAGCCTGGAGCCTTGATTCTACTATGTCAATATACAAATATAATTATTTTTTAAAGATTTTAAGATCTAATATTTCTTTATTATTGCTTAAATTGCTAATGGGTCTTTATCTAAAAGACACAATGTAATTATCATGACTTATACTCAAATAATTAAATTATATTGTTTAATGCTACTGTTAATTATAGTATGATCAATCAAATCCCATTTTCAAAACGAATTGATCTTTTAAGCAAAGATAAAGAAACTAATCTGATTTTGGCAATAGATCCATTACCTAATACATATGATTTATTTAATTATATAATAAATTTGATTCTCAAGTTAGGTAAGTACTTGTGTGCAATTAAATTGAATTTCCATGTATTATTGCCGCTTTCGTTTGCTGAATTGCAAAAAATCAATACTGTTGCCCATGACGAGAAATTACAAGTTATCGCAGATATCAAATTAAACGATATTCCAAATACAAATAACATAACTATTCAATATCTTTATTCTATGGGGTTTGATTCAATTATAGTTAATCCATTCATAGGAAAAACTAATCTTAAATCAACAGTTAATTTTGCCCATTCTCTAAATTGCGGCATTATTTCACTTATTTATATGAGTCATGATGATGCCAATGAAGGATTTGGTATAACCGTAATGGATTCTTCAAAAAATGCATCAGATGTTCATAGTTTGCTATATAAAATTTTTTATCAAAATTCAAAGGATTCTCAAGTTGATGGAGTGGTTATAGGTGGTAACAGGCCGGATATTTTAAAAGAGTTTTCTTCAAAGAAAAATGAAAAGAAAATTCCGGTTTATTCTCCAGGTATTATTACCCAGGGTGGAAATATTGAAACCGCTTTGGAATATGGATCTGATTATTTGATAATAGGTCGTGCAATAATAAATTCTTCCGAGCCATTAATGGAATTAAAGAGTATTTATCAATTGGTTAGACATTTTGTTAAATAATTAATAGTTGCCTGTAAATTTAAAAATCATTAGGAAAGGAATATTCCCTATTATTTTTACGGTATTTTTTTTAGCAAGTTTAAGAGTTAACGCCAGATCTACTATATCTTTTCCAACTAGATTTATTATTGATGAGGATTTTAAAAGATTTATGGCATCATCATTTGTGATCTCTTCATTATAATAATACTCTTTTGATATGTTGATTGTAAAATCTCCTTGATTGATTTCGGTACCTAGTATATTTAAATCACATATATTAATAATTTGAGTTTCTTGATATTTTATCTTTCGTAAAGCATAATTTTTTTTTTGATTTGTTTCATGCATACTATTTTTTTATTTAACTAGATCACTAAATCTATTTTTATTTATTTTGATCAAAAAGTAATAATTATGTTTTGCTTGAAAAGGATTATTGTCATCAAATGAGAAATTTGGTAAAGATAAAAATAAAAAAAAATTAGATAAAAAGGGAATAATTATAACTATATGTATAGTTGTTGGAATTATTGGTGCCAGCTTTATAGTCTGGTTTTTACCCCAAGGAAATAATCAAAATAGTACAGGTGGAAATAATATGATGATTTTTTCCAATCCTAATGACACATTGATTTCTGTTAACAATCAATATATGTTACTAAAAAGTGAATTAAATAATCAATTAAAGGATTTTCCCATATCAAATAAATCTAATATAATGCAGATAAAAAACAGCATTAATGCTACAATAAAACAAAATAACGATTTGATGCAAACACTGTTACATGGTAATCCGCACGGATCTATGGTATCTAGCTATGTAAAATCGATGAATAATCTTAAAAATTTCTCCTTCTTTCTAGATGATATAAAAAATATGACTTCTTTTACTCCATCTTCTAGTTTTACAAAGGATTTAACCCTTTTGAAAAAAAAATGGTCTATTAGCTAAATATGGAAAAAGGATTGTTTATAAATAGTATTTTTAAACCTTTAAAAATATGAGACTACTTGAATATCAGGGAAAGGAACTATTTAATCAATTTGGGATAAAAACCCCGACGTCTTTCCTAGCTTCAAATATTAATGATGCTAAAAAAGGTGCTCAATATCTTGGTTATCCTTTTGTTTTAAAATCACAATTAACCGTTGGAGGTAGAGGCAAAGCTGGAGCAATACAGAAATGCAAAGACCCTTCAGAATTTGAATCAAAATTCAATGAACTTTTAAATAAGGAAGTAAAAGGCGAATTACCTAGAGGCATTTTACTTGAAAAAATGGTTGATATTTCTAAGGAACTCTATTTATCAATATTTTTAAATAGAAGTAAACGTTGCTTTTCCATAATTGCGTCTTCAGAAGGTGGTATAGATATTGAACAGACGGAAAAAAAGGTGATACAAGACATTTTCATTGATGGAATTTCTTTAGAATTAGCTAATGATATTTCACATAAACTAAATATTTCCGATGATTCCAAAAATAGTTTTGTAAATTTATTATTAAATCTCTTTAAATTGGTTATTGAAAAAGAAGCAGAACTTGCTGAGATTAATCCTCTTGCAATTTTATCGGATGGTACATTAATTGCATTGGATGCCAAAGTGATTATTGATGATAATTCTTTATTCAGGCATGAAGAATTGAAAATTTATTTGTATATGAGTGAATTGGAGAAACAGGCTTCAAAGAATGGATTTTCATTTGTAGAATTAGATGGTGATATAGCCATTATTGGAAATGGTGCAGGTTTGGTTATGTCTACATTGGATATGGTTTCCGATGCTAATGGTAAAGCCGGATCATTTTTAGATTTCGGAGGAAAGGCAACAAGTGAAACAATTTACAAAGCTCTCGAAGTTATTAGTAAACTACCAAAAATAAAAGCAATTCTTGTCAATCTTTTTGGTGGAATTGTTAGAACTGATCTTGTAGCTCAAGGAATTTTGGATGCCTACAAAAATAATATAATAAATGTGCCTGTATTTGCTAGAATATCCGGTGCTCAATCCGAAAAAGCAAAACAAATGCTCTATGGAGGTAAGGCAAAGTTATTTGATACAGTAGAGGAAGCAATAAATGCAGTAGTTTTAAACGTAAATACAAATTGAGCAGTGGTAAAAATTGAATTCACAATTTGATATATTTAAAATATTAATTGGCTCTTCAACCGATTCTGATTTTGAAAACAAATCTGTCATAATTCAAGGTATAACAGGAAGTTTTGGCTCGACCCATACAAGATTGATGAAAACTTATGGAACAAATATTGCGGCTGGTGTAACACCTGGTAAAGGTGGCTCTAAATTTGAAGACATTCCAGTGTACAATACCATGGAAGATGCGACAAAATCAACAGGTGCAGTTATTTCAGGTATTTTTGTCCCTGCACCATTCTTTTATAATGCTGCAAAAGAAGCAATCGATAATGGAATAAAATTACTTGTTGCTATACCTGAACATGTACCGGTTATAGATTCTATAAAAGTATATGAATATGCAAAGAAACAAGGTGCAAGAATGATTGGGCCTAATACCCCAGGAGTAATCGTTCCTAAAATTATGAAAGTAGGGATAATGCCTGCTCAGCCATTTACTGAAGGAAACACGGTGGTCTTTTCAAGAAGTGGTACGCTTATGTACGAGGTATCTTTTCATTTATCTAAATCTGGATATGGTCAACGTTTAGCATTGGGTATCGGCGGAGATCCTATCAATGGTACCAATCTTATCGATTCTTTTGAATTGATACGAGATCGTGATGACGTCGATTCGATTGTAGTAGTAGGTGAAATTGGTGGTGATGCCGAAGAACAATTAGCTGATCACATTATAAAAACTAATTTCTCTAAACCTGTTATTGCATATATTGCGGGACGATCTGCACCAAAAGAAAAACGAATGGGTCATGCAGGTGCAATTGTATATGGAAATTATGGATCTGCTGAATCAAAAATTGCGCACTATTTGAAAGCTAATGTTCCTGTAGCAAAAAGTCCAAGAGAAATTCCAATATTACTCAAAGAACAATTGAAAAGATAGCAGAGATATTTGTAAAATACAAATAAAACATATCATTTTTTTATATTGTTTACTATTTAATAATTAATTAATTGGTTTTTCCAAATGGAAAAGAGATTTTGTATCAACTGTATGCTAAAAACATCCCATGAATTTATCGATGAACCAGATGTTATTTATACCTATAAAAGAAAACGCTTGTACAAATGTTTAAACTGTGGATATTTATCTAAAAAAAGAGGATTGAGGCCTTCTTCAGAATCAGTATATTGAATAAAAAATAAATCAGATTTTGTTAAGATGGTTGTGCTTTATTGGCGGTGCTGCGGTCACATTAAAGTATCCCATCCAGCCTTTGCCTGTGAATTCTGATTGATGTGCATGAAACATATATAGGCCTGGAAATCCTGCTTGAAATTCAAGTATTCCTCTGTCTGCCACTGTTTGAGTTACAATGTCATTTGTAAAGGCAGGTTTTGTTGATGTTCCCGCAGGGAAATAATTAAACATCATTCCATGCAAATGAAATGAATTTATTAAATCAAAATCAAGCATATTGGTTAAATATATCCTATACCACTGCCCTTGTATCAAATGGATTGGATGATCTCTGTATACAAAACCCTCACCATTGACTGTATAGATATCATTGTGTCTGTCCGGTAGGCCATTGGGAACAAGGTTAGTTGGATCGCGTATGTCCAGTTTTGGTAAAGCAAATGAGCCTCCCTCATGGGTATAGTTCATATCATAACCATTCATTAACATTGCCATTTCGTGCATTGGTTTTCTTGGTTGTGGTGGATCTATTATAAACATCCCATAAAGACCCCTATTAACATGGTCTTCAACAGGATCTACATGACAGTGATATGGATAAAGGCCATATGGCTGAGCTATAAATGAATATGTAAAGTTTTGACCTGGTTTGACCATTCCGGAAGCTCCACTAGCACCTGGAACTCCATCCATTAAACCTGCATGTATCGAGTGCATGTGAATAGAGTGATCATGCTTACTGTCTTTGCTATTTATCAGAGTGATCTGAATGTGATCTCCTTGTGTCATTCTCATGGTAGGTCCTGGCACCGTTCCATTATAAGTCCATGCATGGAACTTGTGACCTATGGTTGAAATGGGTATTGTATGATTTTCCTCAGCAATGAGTGTGAACTGTCTTGTTGTTGTTTTGGTTTTATCATTGGTGGTAACATGACCGCAGTTAAAATATGTTAAATACTGAGTCTCGTTGGGTCTTTCGCTTAAATTATTAGTACAATTTTTCATTTTATCATATTGGAGAACAGTAGCTGTATATCCTCTATTGTCTCTGATACCATTTTTATTGTTTTTAATATTCGATGTTTGGGAGTATACTTCGTTATAGGAATAGTTTAAGAAATTAAAAAGAATCAATAAACTTGCCATCCATACTCCAAAAATTTTTAGTTTTTGGTCCAATAATGTTAGTGTAAATAGTACAGTATAAATACTCTTTGCATTGGTTTTAAAAACTTTTTATATGATTAGAGTTTTACGTTATTTTTATTGTTAATGTTCATAAAATTATAATTTTAGTTAGATTGTTAAAAAAAATTAATTAAATGATTACATAATACGATATATATGAATCAAAGATTTATGATATATCTGGATAATAAAAATAAAAAATATACTCCAGAGAACTATAAACATACCTTATTACATATCAGATCTATTTTATCGGACATTTCAAGCATCGAAGTAAGGGATATTCGAATTTCAAGTTATTTTATTGAAATAGATTTGAGTTTATATAATTCTGAACAAAATTCGATCCTAAATACGGTACTATCTAGATTAAATTCTGTTGGTTATTTGTTATATTGTGATAATCTATCTGAACCAAAACTCGATATAACAAGAGATAGCGTTATAAATCATGCAATTTTCTTATTTAATACTGAACGATTCTGGAAGTCACATGAAGCTTTGGAGTCGATTTGGAAAGAGTCATTTGGAATTGAAAAACAAATTTTAAATGCAATTATATTAATAGATGCAGCATTTGTTCATTACCAAAAAAATGAAATTGGTATTTTTATTTCGATTCTAAACCGATCATTAGAAAAGTTGCAACAAGGAAAGGGGATGTTTTATTGTTTAAACTTGGATGAAATAAAAAGCAACATAAATAATATTATTAATAAAAACTATTTTCATACATTTAAAATTCACACATATTGAAAACCATTATTGTTATATAGGTGGGGAAGGGATTCGAACCCTTATATATTCGCTATCTGAATTTTATGCTACCTGCAGGCGAACGCATGGCCGCTCTGCCACCCCACCACTAGCAACAATTTCCATTTACTTGAAAACTTATATTTCTTTTGTAATTGATTTTTACAAGTTTATCTATCTTTGATAGTTCTTTGCGGCAAGTGCAATGTCTTCAGATTTTATTGTTTTTCTGCCAGCATGAAAGGCAAGATCGACTGCTTGTTTTGCTATTTTTTCACCGATGTTTTCTAATATTTTCCTTAATTCATTTGCTGCATCATCACTAACTCTTTCTGCACCAAATTTTTTTATAATTCTGTACGTGGAGGCTAATGATATTTCCGATTCTGAAGACATTCAATACCTTTTATTCCTCATATTTAAATAACTTGTCTATTGCAGTGGCTCTGTTCACATATAATTTGAACATATACAAAAAGAATCGACATATTATTCATATGCTTTTGTCCACATTTCTTTTTCTACATAAGGTAATCATCAAAAAAATTCCCTGTTCGATTATTAATATATTGTGTTACATGTCCTTCAACAATGTTTTTACTTTTTATATACAAAGAAGGTGTGTGATATCATAGTTTCAAGAACTGAAAATCTTATGGATATGACAACATCAACATTTCTGTTAAATTATAGGAGGATAATATGTCTCTATAATGTTTAATTGAAAATGCTTAGCAACTAACATATTTCGTTCTACCAATAAACTCATTTCGATGATTTCATACTTTAACTTTCTATAATGATCTCTAACCATAAATTCAGAGCAAGTTTGATTTAAATTTCATCTTTAAAATGTAAATGTAAAGATTTTACAATTCTTTTTCTTTTTGTAGAAATCTTCCTGCTTGTACTTTATGTCCACATTCAAATAAAAAATTAATTTCTTTTGATAAAACAATGGGATCTTTCAGATCTGTTTTTCTTAAAGATAATCTTAAAAATAAAAGATAATCCATAACCGATACTTCAAAGTATGTATTCCTTGTATTCAAAGTGATCCGACAACTTCAAGATGGATTTTAATTATTATTCCACGATCATTGTAGTTAATAGTCAGGTATGATGTATTTGTTGTTTACAATATTTCGATTAATTATTATATAAATAAATTTAAAAATATCTGTTGTCTTTTGTAGATTCTCATATTCATCTTTCTGATAATATATACGATGAATATTTGAAATTGATGATTGATATTATACATAATCTAAATATTCAGGTTTATTCAGTATCAGTAGATTTAGAATCATCTGTTAAAAATACTATTTTAAAAAAAAAATATTTTGGAAATTCCGAACTGTTTAAAACATTTATTGGAATCCACCCCGAATATGCTTCATTACAAATGCTGGAATCTTTTAACGATTTTTTTTTATTAAATAAGAAAACTATTAATGGAATAGGCGAAATAGGTCTTGATCCTACCTATACTCACAATAATAGATCTAACACATTTGATATACAAAAAACCGTTTTTAATCATATGTTAGATATAGCTGAAAAAAATGATAAACCTATTTCAATTCATTCGAGAAGATCTTTAAAAGAGATTTTGGAAATCTTAGCATCATATAGAATAAAAAGTGTTGTTTTCCATTGGTATGATGGTAGTAAAAGTTTACTTCACAAAATCAATGAGATGGGTTATTATGTTTCTTTTGGTCCATATTTGCTTTATTCTGAAGATAAAAAGATATTGTTAAGTGAGTCGGATTTATCATTATTACTGTTAGAAACAGATGGTCCTGTATATTATAAGCGATGTTTTGAATATGTTATGACTTCACCAGCTTTTATTATAAGTATAGTAAATTTTGTATCAATTATGCTTAAAAAGAATTTTAATGAAATAAAGGATATTATTTATAGAAATTCGCATAACTTTTTAAATAATCGGTAATGTTCTATTTTAGGTTAATAACATCTTTTGATTCATTGTTATTTAGAATAAACGATAAAATACCTATGATTTTTTCATAATGATGTGGATAGAGTTAAACGAATGTCTAATGAATTATTAGAGCGTTATCCTGATAAGTTTACAATTGATTTTAATGAAAACAAAGAAGCAGTTAAAAGTCATGCAATGGTTCGTTCTAAAGAACTACGAAATAAGATAGCTGGTTTTATAACATCAATAGTTAACAGAAATCTTGCTCAACAAAATGCTTCTATGGCTTATTCTGAAGATGCTACAGAATCACGGGAAGAAACTCAAGAGTAAATTTGATAAAAATCAATCTACTTGGCAGTATAAAGAAGTTGATAGGGCAATCCAATTTACAGATAAATGAAGAATCATCAAATGTCAGGGGAATTATTTCTTATTTGGAGAGCAATTATTATTCCAATAATAAAATAAATGAAAACGACATTATGGTTGCTATAAATGGAATCGAGTCTTCACTCCTAGGTGGCCATAATGCAAAAATCTCATCTGGAGATGTTGTAACTATTTTATCTACTGTCCATGGTGGTTGATTCCAAAACAAATTATTAGCATAGTTCTTGTTAATTCTTTTATATTGAAATATATTTTAATTCGTTTTATTAATTATTTGTTGTGACTTTTAACGGATCTTTCAGAGTAATCAAGGTATCAAAAGATAGAATTGGTGCTATAGTGGGAAAAAAGGGCTCGGTTAAATTGGAAATAGAATCAAAATGTAATGTACGTCTAGATATCGATGGAGAATCAGGCGATGTCAATATAGCATTTAAAAATAATATCTCATCATTTGATATAGGAATTTTTAAAGCTACCGAAATAATTACTGCAATTTCAAAGGGGTTTTCTCCAGAGAGAGCCTATAGCCTTTTAAATGAAGATATTGTTCTACAGTTTATTGATCTTAGGGAATATTCTGGCAAGTCCACAAATTCTTTAGAAAGAATTAAATCTAGAATAATTGGTCAGAGTGGAAAAACTAGGAGAAATATTGAAGATTTTACAGGAGTTTATTTATCGGTATATGGGCACTTTGTAGGATTTATTGGAAATTATGAAGAAACCAATTTGGCCGTTGATGCTGTTACCATGCTCTGCAAGGGCAGTTCCCATAAATATGTTTATCACATGCTCGAAGAATATAGAAGAAAGAAAAAGCAAGAAAAAATGGATCTTTGGGAAAATAGTACTTTTAGCAAATAGATCTTGCATAATTAGACGCCTATCAAAATTTTACAGCCTATCTATGAAATTATGTATATTTACATTTTAATTTGCTGATTACGATCACTATGAATTCAATCATTAGAAATTTTTCTAATGGTCTTAATTATGCAAAAGATAAGATCTATCCTACTTATTATTCTTTATTGATAATACGATTTATTTATAAAGATATTTAAAAATACAAAATCAAACGTTTTGATAAATTTAACAGGAGGTGCTTTAATTTAATAAAAAATTATCTTGCAGTTATTATATCAATATTTTTATTGCAATTAGGATAATTTTAAATACAAATTACAAGAAATGCTTTAAAATTAGAGTAAAATATTTTTGAAAATCCATTTGAATGTTATCGATAGTCTTTATTTTTAAATAAATTAATAACTGCAAAATGCATTTAACTTTAACTGTTTATAGTTATCTTTAATACTCTAAATAATTTTTGATCCCTGATTTTATTTTAGTTATCTTTATTTGTGTCAATCCTTAAATGATTTTAGCAGTATTATCATTTTTCCATCTTTTAAAAACCTCATTGTTTATATCAAATTGATCTAAAGCTTTCCCTATTATGTGCAATATCAAATCATTTACTGTTTTTGGCCTGTGATAAAAACCTGGCATGGCAGGTAAAATTATTACCCCTATTTTTGCAAGTTTTAACATATTTGATAAATGGATTTGTGATAAAGGAGTTTCCCGTGGAACAATCACTAATTTTCTATTCTCTTTAATAGTCACTGATGCGGCTCTGGATATTAAATTATCATCGTATCCATTTGATATACTTGCCAGTGTTTTCATACTGCATGGAATAATTATCATTCCATCGGTTTTAAAAGATCCGCTAGAAATCGATGCTGCCATATCATTTTCTTTATATTCAAAAGTTGCCAATTTTTTTATTTTTTCAATGCTTTCATCGGTTTCAATTTCTATATTTTTTTCGGCCCATTTACTTAAGACTACATGAGTTTCAATTTCAAATTTATTTAAAAAATATAGTAATTTTATTCCATAAATTACACCAGAACTTCCCGTAATTCCAACTATTATTTTGAGTTTTTTTTCCATCTAGATGTGTGGTATTTCTTTTCCAATATTTTATATTTAATACCTTGATTTTTTATAATGTGTTAACAGTTTTCGGTTCTGTAGCTTTGGATACTACTAGAACCCCATTTCAAACAAAAGAACGTATATTAGGAGGAGCTGCCACATATGCTTCATTATCAGGATCCTTTTTTGTACCTGTATCACTGATTGGTATTGTAGGATATGATTTTCCTCAAAACTACCAAATTCTTTTAGAGAATAAGATGGATACAAAGGGTTTGGTGAAACATGGTATGAAAAAAACTTTTTTTTATGACTCCTCATTTGATTATGATTTATCTCACAGGGTTACTAATAAAACCGAATTAAACGTCATAGAAAACTACGAACCATCGGTCCCATCGGAATATGTTAACTCCAAATTTGTTTATCTTGCTAATAATGATCCAGATCAAAATATTAAAATTATTAAAAATTTTAATCGGCCTGATCTAGTTGTTTGTGATACTATCGAATATTGGATTCGAGAGAAAAAAAACTCGGTAATTTCCATGATGGAGAAAACCACCGGTGTAATAATAAACGATCAAGAGGCCAGATTATTGTGTAACTTATCCAATTTAATTAAATGCGGAAGACAAATATTATCCTGGGGGCCTAGATTTGTTATAATAAAAAAAGGAGAACATGGTGTTCTTTTGTTTTACAATGACGATGTTATTCCAATCCCGGGATTTCCTATAGAAGATGTTGTGGACCCAACTGGTGCAGGCGATTCATTTGCAGGAGGTTTTATTGGATATCTTATTTCAAAGCATCAAAAAAACTTTTTTGATAATATTGATTTGGTTAAGGAATCAATTATGTTTGGTAGTATTATGGGTACATTTGCAATAGAGGACTTTGGAATTAACAAATTAGTAAATATAGATATTAAAGATATCATGTATAGGTATAATAAATATAGAAATTTATTATCATTAGGTTAATTTTTTAGAAAATAATATAATTACCTTCGTGCAAAAAAATATAGATTTGAAAATAAATGAAAATTTTAATTATTGATAATTATGATTCATTTGTTTATAATATTGCTCAAATAATGGGACTTCTTAATACAAATCCATTTGTAGAAAGAAATAACAAGATCAATCTAAAGGACATCATGAAAATGGATCCAGATGCAATTGTTATATCTCCTGGCCCCGGTCATCCCAAATATAAAAAAGATTTTGGAATTTGTAATAGTGTGATAACACAGTTGGGACCAACATTTCCAATTTTAGGAATTTGTTTAGGTCATCAGGGGATAGTTCATGCCTATGGAGGGAAAGTTAAACAAGCTTTAAAAATTAAACATGGGAAAACTAGCATGATTGAACATTATCATAATACTGCCCTATTTGAAAATATACATAATCCATTTACTGCTACCCGATACCATTCTCTAATTGCAGATAAAGATTCTCTTCCTAGTTGTTTAAAGATAACCTCAAAATCTACAGATGACTCTGAAATAATGGGAATAAAACATGAAAAGTATCTAATGGAAGGTATACAATTTCATCCTGAATCTATTTTAACTGGCGAAGGGAAAAAAATTTTGTCAAATTTTATCGATATGATAAGAAAATGAAAATAAATGCCAATAAGGATTTTCATTATTTGGATAACATTATAAATCAAAATCAACATATTTTAAAAAAATTATCAAAAAAAAAAAATTTAACTAGTAAAGAAATTTTTGACGTTACTACCAATATTCTTAATGGTGATTGTACTGAAATATTTATTTCAGCTTTTTTGATGTCTTTATTAATAAATGGTGAAAGTGTTGACGAAATTAAAGGCATGGTTGAAGCCATAAAATCTAATGCGATACAAATTTCTCCATCTGTTCATCTTCCCATTATAGATAATTGTGGAACAGGTGGTGATTTATTAAACACCTTTAATATAAGTACTGCCTCAGCTCTTGTTGCAAGTTCCTGTGATAAGGTCGTAGTTGCTAAACATGGTAATAGATCTTCATCCAGTCTAAGTGGAAGTGCGGATTTCTTTGAATATGTTGGTTATAATTTAGATAATAAACCCGATTTAATTGTTCAATCCATTGAATCAATTGGTTTTGGTTTTATCTTTGCTCCTAAATTTCACCCTGGTTTAAAAAATGCTTCCAGTGTGAGAAAAGAATTGGGTTTACGTACAATTTTTAATGTAATAGGTCCACTATGTAACCCCTGTACAAATTTATATGGTCAAATAATTGGTGTCTCTAATCCAATTTTATTGGATATTGTACCGCAGATAGTGCCATTCTTAGGACTAAAAAATGCTATGGTTATCTATTCGCATGAAGGAATGGACGAGCTATCTATTAGCAGTAAAAATACTATTGTCCATGTATCTTTCCAAGATGGCGGGTATTCTTTGAATAAGACTATTCTTGAACCTTCTGATCTCGGAATACCAAAATCTGCACTGAATGATATTGTCGTTAAAAATAAATCTCAATCCATAACGGAAACAATGCGTGTAATTTATGGAATTAATTCAAATAAATCCAAGGAAAATATTGTATTATTAAATAGTGCTGCAATATTATTGAACGGAAATGTAGTAAATTCATTTAAAGATGGAATTTTGGTAGCAAAGGATTCTATAGATAACGGTAGTGCTCAAAAAAAATTAAGAAGTTTGATTAAAAAATATGGCGATATATCTAAACTTGAATATGCAGAAAAATTACTTTGATACAATTATACTCAAAAATGTTTGTTATTTGATCAAATCTTTTTTTCTAAACCTTTTGCATAATACATAGATTTCGCTACTTTGTTTTCTGCTAGCATCAGGTTTTGTTATAATTACATTTAGAAAAAACTCTTTTAAATAATTTATGAACTCTGTAGTATTTTCCCCTTGGAAAACCTTGTATAATGCACAACCGTTTTCTTTCAATATCATTTTTGTAAATTCCAATGCTTTTTCTGTAAGGTCTATTTGTTTTAACTGATCCATTTCCCATAATCCAGAAACATTAGGAGATAAGTCAGAAAGTACTAGATCGGCTTTTCCATTTATAGTATTGATTAATTTATTTATGTCTTCTTTATTTTCTATGTTTCCAATAATAGTAATAACATTTGGAATCGGCTCTATTTCTTTTATATCTATTCCAATAGTTGTTCCGTATAGACCTACTATTTTTGAAGTTACTTGCAACCATCCTCCAGGAGCTGCTCCAATATCAACAACTTTCATTCCTTCTTTTAGAATATGATGCGATTTATTTATCTGAGATAATTTGTATGCCGACCGACTTCTAAACATATTTTCTTTTGCAAGTTTTCTATACTGGTCTTTACGTGCATCGGATAATTTCATCTAGATTCCTATTTTAATTTCCCGCATATTATAAATAAATATTGTTTAATGGTTGCTTATTCTAGCAATGTTTTTTATGGGTATTTATATTAAAAATTTAAAGATATGGATAAAAATCATATTCAAAGTCTGATTAAAAATTATCCTGATTTTCCAAAACCAGGTATTTTGTTTAGAGACATTACTCCTGTGTTTAGAGACAAATACTCATTAAAATTATTGGGGGAGTATTTCCATGATAAATATAAAACTAATCATATAGACTATATTGCTGGAATTGAAGCTCGGGGATTTATTCTATCCACCATATTAGGGTTAAAATTTAACTTAGGGGTAATTATGATAAGAAAGGCAGGAAAACTACCTGGAGATATCATAAAACAAAAATATGATATTGAATATGGTAACGCAGTAATGGAATTACAATCTGATTCTATCAAAAATAATGAAGATATATTGATTGCAGATGATTTGCTGGCAACTGGAGGAACTGCTGCTGCTGCTGCAAAACTAGTGGAAGATCTTGGCGGTAATGTAATTGGTTTTGCATTCATGGTGGAACTATCTTCACTAGGTGGAAAAAAATTATTACAAGATAAAGGATATTCAGTTCAATCTATGGTGATTTATTAAATGAATAAAAATAAAGATTGGAATTCTGTCGAGATCGCAATAATTGGTGGAACTGGAATATATGACAATAATTTATTTCGAGAAGAGCGGGTTATTACACCTCATACACCTTATGGATCTACTTCTGACTCTATAGTCATAGGAAATTGGGGGGATAAAAAGATTGCATTTATCCCTAGACATGGAAAAGGTCATAAAATACCCCCTCATAAGATAAATTACAGGGCAAATATTTGGGCTCTGAAGCAGTTGGGAGTAAAGCGAATTATTGCCCCATCTGCAGTAGGAAGTTTAAACTATGATTACAAACCTGGAGATATAATGCTACCTGATCAATTTATTGATTTTACAAAAAATAGAAAATATACATTTTTTGATGGCTCGCAGGTTTGTCATATTTCTATGGCCGATCCTTTTTGTATTAATTTGAGAAATATTGCTATAAAATGTATAAACGATATTGGCTATCAGTTTCATAAAAAAGGAACATATATTTGTATAGAAGGACCAAGATTTTCTACACGATCAGAATCTAAAATTTTTAGGGATGTTTTTCATGCCGATATTATAGGAATGACATTGATACCCGAATGTATCCTTTCAAGGGAGAGTGAAATTTGTTATTTATCAATTTCAGCCATAACAGATTACGATGTTTGGGCCGAACAACCAGTATCATCTAAAGAAATCATTGAAACATTACATAAAAACGTTGAAATAACAAAAACAATAATTTCTAAATTGATTCCATTAATACCGGATGACAGAACTAATTGTGATTGCAGTTCTGCACTAGAGAATGCATCGATATAATCTGCAATAATTACTCCATCGCTTCTCTTCCTTTTAAATTTTTTTCATCAAATGTCATATCTCCTTCAATTATTTTTTTTTGTACCAGGCTCAAGATCGTTTCAGGATCCATACCCATTTTTTTGATTAAATTATATTTTGTTTCAGATATTTTTATATTAATATTTTGACCACCTATTCTCCCAAAGGCTACTGCTTTAAAATTAACTATATTATTGTCAAGTAAAAAAAATCCCGATAGCTTACTGGCCACTGGCCCTTCTGATACCTTTTTTATATGTATTTTGAAATCGATCTTGCTGTATTCATCAGGAATGTCTGATATCATTTTTATGCTATTTCTTCTGAAATTTCTATGCTTTTGTTAATGTTTTTGGAAACTAAAAAGCTCCACCATTCTGGATCTACAATTCTGGAATTTTCAATCTTTACTGATATTTTGGTCTCATCATCTGTATCCAAAAATTCGATTTTTTTTTCTTCTTCGTTTAGTTTTATTAATTTCCACCTGTCTTTTCCTTTTCTATGTTTGTTTACTGCGACTGCCCAAATTTCTTTATCATTGATACGCGGCATTCCAATATCTTCAGAGATATTCAATACACCCAGCCTTTTCTCTTCACATAATATTTTTTTTGTAATTACACTTCTCCATATATCAACTGCCCCTATGTTTTTACCGTTTTCGTTGATGTTTATTACACCAAAATATACTATTTTATCCCCATTATTCGAAGAGGAAGCTGAAGATTGCATAATTGATGATAATTTAAGGTTTTCCCATATTTAGCCCTTGCATTAGTCTTTTTTATCTTGGTATTTTTCAAGCATTATTCCTATGTTATCGATTTTAATATTTTTTTTGAATTGGATATTTTTCTCCTCACATAATCTTCTATATCTATTCACTATTGCAAATCTTGGATGGAGTGCCTGAAATTCATTTTTATTAATTTCTATTATCATCCCTTTTTGTTCAAGCTTTTTACAGTTTTTTATCAATTCTTCTGGCACATCATTAAAAAGATTTTTAAATTTCTCTGATGATGTTTTTTCTTCTTTTATCAAAGCCAAAAATATCTCTGCCTCTTTTTCACATAATTCAAGATCATGAATCAGATTTTTTTTAAGTTGATTGATTTGATTCAAATGTTTTTGATTTTAATCTTATAGGATAAATTGTTTCTTTTTCGATTTAATATAAAAATATTTTACATATGTCGAGAGGCTCTGTTAACTTAAGGAAAAACCTTTAGCTTTAAAACACCATAAATTATTATATGTCTACTGAAAACAGAACATCCTCAAAAATTATGGGATATGGTTTATACTTGTACTTTTTATGTTTATCATTCAGAAGCACTGCTAAAGCATTATCATTTTTAAAAATAATAAAGATAAGTCATCTTGTTTCCATTTGGAAATGGCTACAGAAATACAAACCAAAAAGACATCTAAAGGATAAGAAAATCCATGAATACATAATTGATGAAACTGCAATAAAAGCAGGTTCTTCTGAATTAATATGGCTTTGATGGGTAATTATAGAACCAAAACATAAAGAAATCCTTGCAATGGACATATAAAAAGAACGAAATATGTTTGTTTATCGCTGTTGAACGATTTCTCTCCGAGGTTGTAAAAGATATGGATTACATTCTGTTTCATCATCCGATGATGCGGTACATGGTATCCACCGCAAGCATGTCGATTTCTAAAACTTGTCCATCATATTCATTCTTCTTTTGGAAAAAGCATAATTGAAAGAACAATGCAATCGTAAAAGATAGAATGGAAGAATTTGACGATTATTTTCCCTGTAAAAAGAACAAATGTAAATTACATCATATAAGACAATGGCTCAAATTGTTTGCTGACAAACACAATAAAGAAATAATATCTTATTTAAGAGGGTCTGTCGGGAAGATCTGTTAACAGCTGTATAAACACAAAGGTATATTCTATTTAAAATATTTGTGATCGCTTTGCCATGATTTTAATTATATATATATATATATTTTCGTCGCCTTGCGGATTAATCGTCATAGTTAAAAGTTGCAATCTAAAGATGTTACGATATCTAAACAAACACAATAATTATTTTACAGCAAAACATGGCATATGTTTACAGAACTGTTAAATTAAGGGAAAACATTAGCTTTAAAAATACCATATCTAGTATTAGATCAAGAAATAGAATATTTTCACAAATTATCGGTTAAGGATTATGATCATACTTTTTAGGTTCATCATTTAGAAATGATACAAAAGCATTATCTTTCTTTTTCACATATAATTTAAATAAGTTATCTTATTTCATTTGGAACTTTATTCAAAATATAAACAAAATAAATTAAAAAAGAAGAGCAAGAATATCCTTGTATATAAAATAACGAAACTGCTATAAAAGTAGGTTCTGAATTGATATGGCTTTGATGGGGTTGCCATCGTAGAACGAACAAAAAGATAGAGAAATTCTCTCAATCAGCATATAAAAAGAACTATAAATATGTTGTGGTGATAGACATTTTTCTTTCATACACAATAAATGAATATGGTGAATATCTTGTTCCTACCGGTGGTGACATACGATATTCACCGCAAGCATGTAAGTCTTAAATTAGATCATCATATTAAAGCATCATAGAGAGACAATGTGGTGCATAAAGGATAGAAATGAAAGCTTAATATTTTCCTTGCAAAAAGAACAAGTTCAAATTAAATCATATAAAACAATGGTTTGATTTATTCATCGACAAACACAATAAAGAAATAATCTTAAGTTAACAGCGTCTATCGAGATCATATTTGCTGAAAGAAATTCACTATCTTAATTGCTATCTTAATTGCATACAACATTTAGAAAACATTCTTAGATAATTTTAAACCAATAACAAATTTAAGTCAGTAAATAAACTGAAATTAATATTTTTAAAAATATCTTTACCAGATAGTTAGTAATAATTCAATAAAATATCGACAAAAAGATCTCTAGATATATGCGAATATTCAAATAACATACCGTACAATCTATTGTATGCCTATTAAAAATGGGTTGGAGTATATTGAAAGTTTAAGAAATAGAAATTTAAAAGTTTATCTCTTTGGAGAATTAGTGGAAGAACCCGTAGATCACCCTATGATAAGGCCATCAATTAATGCTGTTGCCGAAACATATGACTTGGCGGTTGATGACCCAGATTTAGGTTCTACAAAATCTTCTTTAACAGGATTGCAAGTAAACCGTTTTTTACATATTGCCGAGAGTCCCCAAGATTTAGTAAATCAAAATCGTATGCAAAGAAAGTTAGGACAAAAAACTGGTACTTGTTTTCAACGTTGTGTGGGAATGGATGCATTGAATTCTCTTTACTCTACTACATTTGATATCGATAAGAAATATGGTGTAAAATATCATGATCGGTTAGTTAACTTTATTAAAATGATACAATATGAAAATTTCGTCATTGGAGGTGCAATGACTGATGTAAAAGGTGATCGTAGTCTATCTCCATCTCAACAAGACGACCCAGATATGTTCTTACACGTTGTAAAACGAGATGATAAAGGTGTTTATGTCAAAGGAGCAAAAGCTCATCAAACAGGCTGTATAAATTCTCATTGGTTAATTGTTATGCCAACAATGCGTTTAAGACCTGAAGACAAAGACTATGCTATAGTTGGAGCAATCCCTGTTGATGCAAAAGGTATTACCTATATCTACGGACGACAATCTTGCGATACTCGTAGTATGGAATCGGGTGATCTTGATGCGGGCAATTCTCAGTTTTCGGGTCAGGAAGCATTAGTTATCTTTGATGAAGTATTTATTCCAAACGAATTAATTTTTATGGACGGCGAGATAGAATTTGCATCCACTTTAGTTGAAAGATTTACATGCTATCATAGAAGAAGTTATGTGTGTAAAACAGGGCTTGGCGATGTGTTAATTGGTGCTTCAGCTGCAGCTGCCGAATATAACGGCATTTCGAATGCCTCTCATATCAAGGATAAATTAACTGAAATGACCCATCTTAATGAAACTATTTTTGCTGCAGGAATTGCTTCCTCTCACCAAGCCTATAAAACAGAATCAGGTAATTATATTAATGATGATATGCTTGCCAATGTTTGCAAACACAATGTAACCCGTTTTCCTTATGAAATCGGACGGCTGGCCCAAGATATAGCTGGAGGCCTCATGGTTACCATGCCTTCAGAAAAAGATTTTAGAGGTCCTATAACCGGTCCTCTTTTAGAAAAGTATTTAAAAGGCAAAAAGGGTGTTTCCACAGAAGACAAAGTTAGAATAGCTCGACTTATTGAAAATATGACTTTGGGAAGAAATGCAGTAGGCTACCTAACTGAATCCATGCATGGTGCAGGGTCACCTCAGGCTCAGCGTATTCAAATTGCAAGACAAATGCAGTTAGAATATAAGAAAAAATTGGCAAGGAATTTGGCTAATATAAAAGAAGGTGAAAATACTTCGACCGAATTATTATCAGAACCATCTGAATATTTTGATAGAATTTTTGGTATAAAAAACAATTAAGTTTTTTTTATTTTTTTTATTTTAATTTTAATATTTTACAATATTTTTTATTATGTTATCTTTTTAGTAACACATTAAACCTTAGGAATGAAATTGATAAGGAGGGTTAATTATTAAAAACTGTTAATTATTAAATTTTATTAACATTTTATTTTTATTTTTTTTATTTTTTAATTGATGGAAAGATATTTTTTAAAATTCTTCTTCCAACATTTTCCTTTTCTTTTTAATATTGAAAATCTTTTCTGTTTGTTTCAATGCTTCTATTTTCGATTTTTTGAAAATCATTGATTGTATTAGCATATAGTTTTCTGGTATCACCATTCCTGTTTGATCATCGGAATAAGATATCTTTACAACGTCATCTTGAATTTTTAAAATATCACTATGAATATGAATCATACCTGTATCACCATGTTCAAAATTCAATTCTATGGCTTTCTTTCTTATGTCTGCAGTGCCTTTTGCTTTATTAATTACTGCAATTCCATATTCTTTATTGAAGATTTCTAGAATTTTATCCTTTGTTGGCGGTTCATCTTTAAATCTTATTGTCATCTGATGTAGATGCATCATTCTTGATGGGACCTTTAATGAATCTACATACAAATTTATAGAAGGAATAAAATCCTTTACATCATCTTGATGATGAGGATGTTTATCCCATTCAATGGAATCTTTTACTTCTCTTACATCTTCTAGATCTGCCGATCGTCTGACCAGATTAACATCATATCTTTTAATTGCTTCGCCATAATTTTCCAAAAGTGGTTGAATAACCCTTCCCATTCCAGTAACATTGCAACTTCCTTGAATTACATAATCTTTTTCAAATGTCTTATCATAGTTTACCCTTGAATTGTGGATTATATCTGCTACAGCATGTTTACCATTTCTATCTTCTCCACCTTGGAAAATAGCTTTTTTCTTGAATGGAATATAATAATTCATTTTATTTAGAAATCCTTTGCCTTCTTTTGATGCATCGATGATGATGTCTGCCTCTTTGATTGCATCATCTACTGTACCACTAACTTTGTAATTCTTATTTTGAAATTCTTCTTTCAGATCTTTGGGAACAAAAACTTTGTATCCCTTATTTAATGCTTTTTCGGTTTCCTCATCTGGTGAATACTTTGCTATGCCTACTAATTCAATAGATTTATCTTTTGAAAACGCAGTAGCTAAGCGTCTTCCAATATTTCCATATCCATTAAGGAAAATATGTACCAATGATGGTTTTTACTTTTTACAATATTATATATTTTTGTCAAATTTCTGTTTGTTATTATAATTTTGTGATTGAAAGATCGAATAATAAAATGTATTGAGTAATGTTTTATAACATTTAAAATCAAATTAATAAAATTCTTATCACTATTAAATAATAACTTAATTGGAAAGTTGTAATTGTACTTTTTTCTAAAGGAAAGAAACATATTACATTTATATTTTAACGATTAGCAAAATATATGAGTTCAAAAAAATCTGAAAAACCAGAAGATAAAAAAGAGAAATCTGCAATGACTGCAATCAATAGTATTGAAGAAAACTTAAAGAAATTGTCTACAAATGTGAATAACCTAAAATCACTATTCAAATCAAAAAGCGATCCAAAAAAGAAAAACGAATAAAAAAAATAAAATTTCTAAACAAATAATTTTGTTTTTTCTTCTATCATCATGGTACTTTCCATAATATTTATAAATATTTATGATATTATGGAAATTACTATTATCTATCTGTTTTTGCCTATTTAGCAATCCTATGCTTTTGAAGTCAAAGTTATAATATGGACGGTAGGTTATTTGTATTATGGCAACAACTGGTGCAGAAAGTAATCGTGGCATTACAGAGCATTCTGTAAACGAGATGATCCAAGAATCCAAACTACTCGAGTCTTATTATAATGATATCATATCTAAAGAATCATTGTTGCATAGACTATTAGAAGAATCTCATAGCTCATCTGAGGCGATAAAAAGTTTATCTCTAGAATCGGATACTCCCTCATTAGTTCCGCTCGGTATAGGAATGTATGTTAAAAGTATCATTCATCCTATTGAAAAAGTTCTTGTTAATGTTGGTGCGGGTGTAGTAATTGAAAAGAAAAAAGATGATGCGGTTAATTTTATTGAACACCGAATAAAAGAATTCGAAACCGCTGCAAAGCAGTTGTCATCTCAAAAACAACAAATATCCTACCGTATGACTGAAATTCAAAATGCGGTCAATTCCTATGTTGGCCAAATGCAAGGACATGATCATAACGTTTCTAAGGATATCGGACACCTTCCACACTAATTTGGTTAATCGGTGGTAATATTTTTTGGATACTATTATGATCCTTTTCTCGATAGTTGGTAAATATACATATGTTTGATAAATTAAAACGTGCCTTCTCTAATGCTGCTAAAAGTATCAGCCAAAAAGAACTTTCTGAAAAAGATTTAGATGAAAGTCTTTTTGATTTGCATGTTGCTTTGTTAGAGAGTGATGTATCTCAAGAGGTTATTGATGATCTTTCTCTCCAAATAAAAAATAACCTAGTTGGTATGAAAATTCAGAAAAATGAAACTGCCGAGAAAATTATTACGTCGACTTTAAAAAATAATTTTTTGGAAATATTATCCAAGGCTGGATCTATTGATTTAATAAGTTTAATTCGAGAAAAAAAACAAAAAAAAGGTGGGCCATTCATAATTGTATTCCTTGGTATTAACGGAACTGGTAAAACAACTACCGTAGCTAAAGTTGCAAATTTGTTAAAAAAAAATGGCTTCTCTGTAGTGATTGCTGCAGCCGATACTCATAGAGCAGGTGCAATAGAACAAATTACTACCCATGCCGAAAATCTCTCCATAAAAATTATATCTCAAAGGTACGGTGCAGATCCTTCAGCTGTATCAAGAGATGCTTTAGAATATGCTAAAAAGCATTATGTCGACGTAGTCTTGATTGATACTGCTGGAAGGATGCAAAATGCCAAAAATCTTATGTATGAAATTGGCAAAATTGTTAAAGTTATAAAACCGGATATAAAATTATTCGTTGGCGACTCACTTGCTGGTAATGATACCATAAATCAAGCAAGAGAATTTTTCTCTTATACCGAATTTGATGGTGCAATTCTAACAAAATCTGATGCGGATGCAAAGGGTGGGGCTGCAATATCGATCTCATATATTACATCTAAACCTATACTTTATCTTGGCATGGGACAAGGATATGACGATCTAATATTTTTTAATAAAGAAAAGTTTGTAGATACCGTTTTTGGTACCGATTCTTTATCTATATCTCGCGAAGCTTCTTTAACTGATCATTCTAAAACAGAGCGGTATCCTACTTCCAGTAAACTTGAGCAAATAAAATCGATTTCAGAATCTAATGGAGATACTGAATCTAACCTTAGTAAAAATAATATTGAATTGACTACTGCTGATAATATTCAAGAAAATGAAAAAGAAAATAATATTGAGACGATAACCAATTTAACCAAAGACTTATCACAAAGCGAACTTAAAGAATTTGATAATACGCATAGGAATAAAGATATCAATGTAGCAGATTCTTCTTATGATAAAGTCGATAATCTTCAAAAGGCCAATGGAAACCGAAAGGATGAAGAAAAAATGAGAACAAATATGGAGAATGAATCAGAATCTAGTAGTAAGAAGGGATTATTTGGATGGTTTAAGAAAAAAAATAAATAGTTTTTCTCTTTGAAAACATTAAATTAAAGAATTTTTTTCATTTTTATATTGAACAAAAATATTTTAAGCATTTGTGATTTATCATCCGACCAAATTTTATCTATTTTAGATCTAGCGATTTATTTAAAAGATCCTTTGAATATTCAAAGTTCAAAAACACAATTAAGAGGAAAGATTCTTGGTATGTTTTTTCAGAAACCTTCTACAAGAACAAGAATTAGCTTTGAAACTGCCATATTGCAATTAGGTGGAAATGCCATCAATCTTTCTTTTAATGATTTACAGTTATCTAGGGGTGAATCGATAGAAGATACTGCAAGAACCCTTTCATTATATCTTGATTGTATTGTGGCAAGAGTATATTCCCATAAAGATATAGAGAAATTGTCGCAATATTCCAGTATTCCTGTAATAAATGGCCTCTCGGATTTGTTTCATCCATGCCAAATATTATCTGATCTGCTCACAATTTTGGAATATAAAAAGAAACTACGAGGTAATACATTGGCATTCATAGGCGATGGCAATAATATTTGCAATGATTTGTTACTAGGATGCTCAAAATTGGGAATCAATATTAAAATATCGACACCACCTGGGTTTGAACCATTTAAGTGGATAATGGATATTGCAAAAAAGGAAAGTAAAAAGAATAATAGCTTTGTATCTATAACAAACGATCCATTTGAAGCTGTTAAAGACGCAGATGTAATTACTACCGATACTTTTGTATCCATTGGAAAAGAAGAAGAAAAGCAACAGCGAGATGCAGTATTTTTACCAACATATCAAGTTAACGATGAACTGGTAAAGTATGCAAAACCAGATTATATTTTTATGCATTGCCTACCCGCTAAACGAGACAAAGAAGTCACATCTGAAATAATTGATGGGCCTCATTCGGTTGTTTGGATGGAAGCAGAGAATAGATTACATGTACAAAAAGCTTTATTAATAAAATTACTTGATAAAGAATTTATTAATTAGTCATATGTTGATTCATAACAATAGATTGATTCTTTGAATATTTTTGTACACCAAATTAAATCTTTTTAAAAATTGGTATACGCGATATTATTCTACAGTATATAATAACTTAAACAAATAGCCTTTTACGTTAAATATCTTTAAAACTTTGCAAGGTATTACTTATCTAAGTGTACGGTTTGACAGATAATCTGCATATTTTGGTACTTTAAAGAAAGATATATTTTTCAACGGTTTGTTAATAAAATACAACTGTATCAACTAGGAGTCCATATAGAATATACTTTAAACAATATAGAATATACGCAGGGTTACAACAACACCTGCACTCAAACTTTTGATATATCATGCTCATTTCATTGTATACAGCATCCTTTACAATGTGTTCAGATTCGCAGTTTTAATAATCATTTGTTGTTATTCGCCAATGTTTTAATTCTACAGGTTTATGCAATTCAAGACCAAATCTTAGAGCATGGATATGTTTAAATTTTATATATCATCATTCATTCCATATATCCAAATGTCACCTTTGCAATAATAATGATCTTATCTTTTTCATGCTAGCAAGATATTTGCCTATGTAATTCGGATGTTGCCTGCTCTTATTATATTATTTTATCTAGCATCAGAGTCTATAAAACTGTTTTATTGAGACTTTTTAATAAAATAGAAATAATAATAATAATCCATTGGAATAATTTAAAAGTCTATTACTTTATAAATTTTGTATGACTAAATTTTTGGTAGACACCACCGAAAATCTTTCTCCAGGTTCTCTAAAAAATATTACTGCTGGTGGAAAAGAAATTTTAGTAGTAAATGTTAATGGTAATTTTTATGCAATAAATAATATTTGCAATCACGCCGGAGCTGAATTGCATGAAGGCACAATTCTTAAAGATAAAGAATTAGTTTGTCCTTGGCACTCTGCAAAGTGGAATGTAGAAACAGGCGAATTAATCTGGTTTCCTCAAAAGTTAAAGAATCAAGAGACCTATCAAATTGTGGTGGAAAATAATAATATATATGTGGAAATCTAATTATATCTTTTTTAAAATTAAAGTTCTATTGTGTTTTGTCACGTATTCTATTTTTTGTTATTGTTAAATGAATTTGTTCAAATTAGGGTTATTAAAATTAGCCTATATTGATAAGACATCATCAAGAGAAAAGAATTTCATAATCATGTAAAAGTGCATTTTAACTTCTAATCGATTATCAAGAAATTCTATAGATTTGCCTAATCTTGCTAAAATTAGGAAGATAATAATATGTATACACAGGGAAAGAATTATTTTGCACGAAGAGTTAAACAGCTAGTTTGCCAATAGACGAATCAATCAGAATAAAAAATAATCATCTTAACAAAAGATTGGACTTTATTCGTTGTGCCCACAATGAAAAAAAAGAAAATGAGATAAGAACAGATAGAATGGAAGATTATCTAGAAGTTATTTACGAATTGATTCAACAAAAAGGATATGCTACAACAACAGATATTTCCAAATATCTTAATGTTAGTTCACCAAGTGTGACTAAAATGGTAAAAAAACTAGATGAGAACAAATATTTGATCTATGAGAAATACAGAGGGTTAAATCTTACAAATGAAGGTATCAATATTGCAAAAAATATACATGAGAAACACAGTTTATTTGTTGAATTTTTAAAGATGATTGGAATAGATGATGAAACTGCACATTTAGATGCTGAAGGAATCGAACATCATCTTCATCCGCAAACTATAAAAAATTTGGAAAGTTTTATAATTTTACTAAAAAAAAGAGATCCAAAATT
>JAICXY010000107.1 GCA_025934495.1 Candidatus Nitrosocosmicus sp. | reverse complement strand
ATGAATAAATGCCATCATCATTCTCATAATTACGATTGTCATCATGGAAGGATTTCTAATTGCGATTATAGCAGAGATAGCTGCAGTCCGAATTCTTGCGGTTGTGGTTATGATGGTCGTCAGGACAAACATGGCAAAAATCCAATAAATGAGGCTAAATTCATGTTAAAAAAAGCATTTTATAAAGCATTAATGGAAGTCCAAGTCGAAAAAATAGCAGATTTAATTTTAGATGATGATGAAATGGATGAAACTTTAGAGAAAACAGCAAATCTAATAATAAAAGTAATGAAAAAACAGTGGCAAGAAGGTGTTGCAAAATCAGAATTATCTGAAGAACTTGATCATGAACTAGAAAAAATATTTAGAAGGAAAAGGGGGAAAAAAGAAGAGACGGAAGTAAATACGGAGGATGAAGATGATGAAGATGATGAAGATGATGAAGATGATGAAGATGATGAAGATGATGAAGATGATGAAGATGATGAAGATGATGAAGATGATGAAGATGATGAAGATAAAAAAGAAGCTGACGATGAGAAAAGAATATAATAAAATTCACAATATTTTATTACACAAAAAGATAACGTAAATTAATTAAATGTTTCCGAATTAATTCGATTTTGGATGAGTGTCGCTCTTCTGCAATTCAATGATATGTATTGAGAATCAAAAAACAAACATTTGATCTACTTTCTATATTCCATTTAGAATAACTTACCTATTTACTTTCATTTTAGGACATATTCGATTCCTATTGTCCGTATCTATCTTGCAAGAGTAATGTTTGAATTTGTTCATTTTGAATTCAAATCTCTGGAAAAAGATCTTAAAATATCTATCACGATTCCCATAAGGAAGGATAACGGTTTACAAATTCATGTAACCTGCTTACACTATTGCAGATGGCTCAAACATAAGATTATGTTATAAGCATGATAAATAATAGTCTATAACTTAAATTATATTTTCTTTACCATCATAGAGACGCGTTCTTATCCGAATGTAAATACATATGCTTGAAACCCTTTTCCTTTAACATCTATTACTAATGAATGAAAGCCATCGTTATAATATGATTGATGATTTACAATGTTATACCGCCTTGGATAATCAATTACAAATTGAGAGTTATTGTTTTTAGTATCCACACCTTTGTAATTATTAGGCAATAAAGAATCATCCTCATAAATTATTCCTTGCCCCCTACCGCCTGCTACCAGGTTTACAGATTTTGCAGAATAGTTTAAGATAATACGACCAGTATCACTCTGCAATTCGAGGTTATCATGATTATTTTTCCATTTCCCTTCCAGATAAATTGTATTAGGTTTGATAGATGAATTTATTGGTGGCACTGTATATGTTACAGTTTGTTCTAGCTGAAATCCTTCTGAATTTCCTACTGCTGAATTTGAGCCTTGATTTCCAAAATACAATTCTGGTGTTTTAATTTTTGAAAAATCAACAGGCTGTTCAAGAAAATTACGAATATTCTTTGTAGAATTAAAATGCGATTTATTTTCGTATGAAAAGGTTGTTGTATTTACATCATCTATGTTTCTTATTCCTTTGTCACTGTTTCTTTCAGCTAAGAGCGATTGAATTACCTTTTCTGTTTGATTGTATTCCCCCTCACCCACGCGGTCATATCTTACAAATCCTTTATCATCAACAAGATACATTCTTGGCCAATAATTATTTCCATAGGCATTCCAAATTTTATAATTATTATCTTGTATAACTGGATATTTTATACCATATTTTTGCAATGAAGTCTTTACATAATCACTATTTTTTTCAAATTCAAATTCTGGTGTATGAACTCCAACTATTACTAGTCCTTTATCTGCATACTTTGTATTCCAGTCTATAAGATATGGAATGGTTCGCAGAACATTAATACAACTATAAGTCCAAAAATTGACAAGCACCACTTTTCCTTTTAAAATTCCCATTGTTAGCGGCGGGTAATTATTAAGAGGTTTTATACTTTCACCAATTTTCTCAAATTCAGGAGCAATTTTAAATTGAGATTTATTATCTGATATTCTTATTTCATCAATGTATTGTATAAATGGCATATTCTTTGGAAAAATTTTTTCTTCCGAGTTGGCATCTGCCTTGATAAAAAATGTACCAAGAAAACTTGTTAAATAACCAATAGTTAATACACCTACTACAATTACCATTGTTAAGGCAATAACCCTATGCTTCATTTTTAATCCCTTTTTACCCTTTTCATTTTATATTATTAGTAGTATTATGTTTGCCAATGAAATTAGAGATCTGTTTTATAACGAACTGTGGCTGTTCTTCTGGAATGAAATGACCGGTATTTGAAACTTTTATGCCTTGAACATTTTGAGCGAGCATCTTCATCCCATATACAACACTAGGCATAGTAATATTGCCACCTAATACTGGAATATATCCTCCACCAAGAGCCAATACAGGCATTGTAAGCTTTGTCTTTGAATAGTTTTGATTGTCAATTGCATCCTGTGGAAAAGCTTTATAATACTCAAATCCTGCATGCATTCCACCTGGAGCAGAATAATGGCTAACATATTCGTTGATATCCTCTTGTGTTATCGCAGATGGATTGTATGCAAGACCACGATAGAACCATGATAAATACATCATCTCTTTTCCTTGTACAAGGGCTTCTGGTACATTTGGTACTTGATGGAATATGCCCCACCATATTGGTGGTCTTCCGGGAGGTGCAAACCCTGAATAGTTAGTTCCATGACTACCAATTTCTTTACTTCTGTAGGATGTGCAGCTTTATAAGAATAGGCTACTTGTGTTCCGATATCATGACCCACTAGGAAAATTGTCTTAAATCCTAGATGAGTAACTAGTTGATGTATATCTTCAGCTACAGTCTTACCATCATAACCAGTTGGTGGTTTTGAAGAATCTCCAAGGCCTCGCAGATCAGGTGCTATAACAGTATAGTTCTTAGCCAAGGTTGGCATTACAGCATGCCATGCATACCAAGTTTCTGGCCACCCATGTAATAAAACTATAGGATCTCCATGTCCACCAATAACATAGTGCAGTTGAATACCGTTAACAGAAGCGAAATGATGCGAAAAAGTCATGTTGCCCATATGAAAAGAACTACCAATAAGTTGTTGCTGTTGTTGTGCCATTGCAGTATTTTTTTGATCTAATACCAAAGTACCGACAAACAATATGCTGATCGCAATAACGACAATCATGAGAAACGTTATTGTGAGAAAGTGATATAAAATATGAATTATGGAGTTATATTTCCAATTCATTGTAACTTGATCATCAATTTATTATATCTGCATGACGAGTACATTGCCTTGTATTATGCCAAAATGTATCCATAAAAACATAGTACACTTGGATGATTTGACAAACATTACACACTAATTATATCAATGACAAGATGCTTTTACAACATAAAGACTATTGTATAATGGCAGTATAGATATTCTATTTCCGTTTCAATATATATTGTATTGCAGGTTCTTTTTCAGTTCATACAAAAAAACAATTCATTTCTCTTATCATTAGCAATATTGCACAAGTACCAACCTCAAATTACGTTAGACCTGCGGGTTATCCATGGCTAACGGGTAATTATTCTGGATAATTTGGATGAGGAGTCAGCGAAGTAATGGTGGCCTCATCCAGACATGAAGTGTGAGAGAGTCAAGGACTTTGTGAATCTCTGTCTCGTTGGCTGTATTGAACAATTCAATACTTCGCCATTTACCTGAACCAAGAGGCGGACGTCAAAGCCGGACCAAATACCCTTATCTAGATAACTCTGCACCACGCAATGCCTCAGCCGCACGTAATTTGTCGACTTTGAGGGAACTAGTTCCTTGAGGAACCGTGGAGACCATATCGATGAGGTATTCCAGTGGTTTCACTCTATCATAACTTGATCAACATAACACCATTCCCAATCCTCGCCTGGCTCAAAAGATTTTACAATAGGATGTTCAGTTGTTTTGAAATGTTTTGTCGCGTGCTTATTAGGTGAAGAATCACAACAACCTACATGACCACAGGTCAAACATAAACGCAAATGTACCCAATCAGAACCCATCTGTAGACATTCTTCACAACCATTTGGTGTTTTTGGTTTTATATTTTGATTTACTTGTCTAAGGTGACTATCTTTTTGTTTCATGTTATAATATAGTAATATAAGATCTTACTTATAGGAGTGTCTCTATAATTATAAAATTATTAAGTTATTTGTACAATATGGATCTACCATTGTGTTATGGGATATATTTTGTAGAGAAGATGAAACTAGAATGCATATGTTGTTCCAGCCCTCATCTGTTTACTTAACGATTTTATCAACATGATTAATATATAAACTAGTTTTTTTCTCCTATTATTTTTCAATATGTTATTCTGAAATGGAACTAAAAATCATATAAACAATTTGTTTTATCGTTATTTGGCGAATTTTCATTCTCAACAGATGGCGGTACATAGTATCCTCATAAATCTTGTAGGTTTCTCAAACTAGAACATCATATTCATTCCTTTTGTGTATAAGAATGAGAAAAGCGTTTTCGAAAGGGAATGCAATATATCAAGGATAGAACCGAGTGCTTTTGATGACTATTTTCCATGTAGAAAGAAAACTTGCAAACTTAGGCACATACAAAAATGGTTGAATCTATTTACTTATCTTTATAACAAGAAAAGCACATCTTAATTTTAGAGCCATAATTGTTAATTGTATATTTTTTATTCAAAGTTTACTAATGAAGCATTTTGTTAAAATTTTATAAAGCTAATTATGGGTGCTACACTTTTTTTTCCAATTCAGATTATTGCCAAGAAATTATTTAATAAAAATGGTGAAAAAATGTTAACAAAAATAAACAATTGTATGTATATCTGATTCAACATAAAATTTATTGTTACCATAATCTTGTATAATATTACCACAACTGTTATCTGTATCACATACATTATCACAAAGTAAAAAAATTTCATATACAAACATAATAAATGATAATAATCAATTTGTTTTGTTACAAACATCATAAAATGATATTCGATTATATGAAAATACCTAGATGACAATTGTTTAGATAGTTTATCAAATCTTGAAGACATAATCTAAAGATACTTTTAATAATATTCGAATAAATCGAAATGACTACTAATATCCAATTCTTAAATTTAACATTATCTTCCAATACCTTAAGATATAACCAACGGTAATAGTGATAATTATTACCTTAAAAAAAATTAAAATTACTAATGGTGAATGGTTCTTAATGATTTTAAAATCAAATATCAGGTAATAAAAATGATAAATGTAAAGAAATATAATAATAGGATCGATGTTAGTGAAAGAACAATACTGGATGGTATCAAATTTATTTTATCTCATTTTGAAAAGCAACATGAATTATTTCCAAGAACTATAATGACTTCAACAACAAGAGGCCAGGTTAAAGTAGAATATGATTCACAGGTACAAAATTCTATAAATAAAATTTTTAACTTGTTTAGAGAATCAAATTATTATGATTGCAAAATAAATGGTTTTCCATATAATAGTCAACATACAAATATCAATCTAGATGTTAAAAATAAGACCGCAGCTTCTTTTATAATGATTGACCTGGATTTGCAAGATTTTTCACAGGATAAGAAAAAATTAGATAACATTCTGAATAAAACTCTAAATAAACTATCTAACAAGTTTTATGGTGAGTCCCACCCTACGGTAATATGGACTGGAAACGGGTATCATATTTATCAACCATTAGAAGGAATAATCTTTGAAAAACAAAAGATATTTTATGACTTTCTTGCATACACCAATGGTAGAGATCTAACTAGCGAATTTTTGAGATTTGCTGAAAAATTCTTTACAGATGGAAGAGCAGATCCAAAACATTTTCCTTCAATAAAATCATGCTTGATCCGAGTTCCTGGAACTTTTAATTTTAAAAATGGAGAACAGGTTAAAATTATTCAGAAATGGGATGGCAAAAGTCCCGCCATCCAGTGGATTACCTATGATTTTAAAGGCTACTTGATACAAAATAAAATAGATAAAATATATGAAAGGAAAATGGAGATAGAAAAGAATCTATCTATTTATAAACCCCTAGGTAGACAAGATAACAAAATCGAATGGATTGAGAATCTACTTCAAACACCGATAGAAGATTTTAGAAAGCAATGTCTATGGCAAATTCTGTGTCCATATCTTGTAAACATAAGAAAATTAACTAATGAAGAAGTTGAGACCATACTAAATGAATGGTTGCAAAAATGTAGCAAATTAAGAAAGATTGATTTTAATCCACAAATAAAAATAAAAGATGATTTGAAAAATGTAAAGAAATACTTGCCACCTTCAAAAGAAAGATTGAAAAAAGAGTACAAAGAGCTGTATAATATATTCAGATCTAAAAATATAATTCCATATTGAAAAGTTATAAAACATGTTTTTTCTCAACGCTTTGGCTATGATTGAATAACCTATTTTTAACTCGCCTATAACAAAATTTGTATTACTATCCAACTCAATCTTTTGCGTTTTTTTAATATCAAATGTTCTGGTTGTATATATCACATAATACATATTTGTACTATTGGTATTGGGTTTATTAAAATAACGATTTATGATTATGCAACAAGACAGTTGTACCTGGATACTATTTACAGTATCAAAAAATATATGACAGTAAATAATGTATATAGTGGAGGTGCAGAAAGTAACATATAAAGAATTGCAAGAGAAGTGATAAATCTTAAAAAAATAACAGTTCACAGAATCCAAATTCAATAAACATTTATTCATAGTTTGTTTCTGATTACACAATAGAGATATGGTAATAAAAATAAGTAAATATGACAAGGTTTTGTTAGATCTATAACTAGAAAGATAAATACACATGTACAAACATAAAAAATTAGATAATCAAAAGAATCAGATTTTTCTCTATGTGTTTTCCGATATAAATAATTGTATAATATCTTCTCTCAAGCAAGATGGAAAAAGAAAAAAACGGATAATCCAACTAACAGAGAAAGGCAAAAAAATATGCCAAGGCGGTTTGTTTTTCATTAAAAGATATCCGCAAGATTATTCGCAAAATAACTGGTGATGGTAATAATGGGACGAATGAAAAAGTCAATGTAAAACCTTCAGATTACGCAGGTAAATTGTGATTATGGGAGATACAATCCTCAAAATGGCATTTGACGATGATGGAAGAACCTTTTACTCCAGTGCTTGAAAACACTGAAATCAGATATTTCCAAGATAATTCTGTTCAAATATGATAATATACAGACTTGAATAAGAAAGACGACAAAAATCACCACGATTATGCCATAAGAAAATGAATACACTATCAGTTCGGTGAAAAAGGTTGATATTTACCATGTCAAAAAAGTATATCATAAGCAACAAATTTATCGACATTATAAAAAAACAAATATAATTGTTGATATAGAGCATACTCAAATCTACAAGAGGATTTTGGTTTAGTGTTCTCTACGTGATAGCCATTATGCGTAATATATCTTTCTTATGCATATCTTAAAGAATGTAGAAATAATAAGCCATTATGTAGAAATAAGGAATATTCTTTCGAAGAATGAAATAAATGAAGTCTAAAACTGTTTTATCAAATAAAAGCAAATATCCAGTAGATATGATTTGAAAAAAACATATCTAAAAACCAAGATAAATATACCTTCTGATTCGGTGTCACCATATGAAGATGAGAAAGAACCACAATAACCCCGGCAAAGTCACGTTGCGGTATCTGTGGTTATCAATACAATTAAAGATCGAAAAGCGTAAAAGATAAACATGGACTTTTAAATGTATTTGAAGCATGCTATCATACAAATGATAAAACGCATGTACGATACTATAAAAATTATACATATGAACAGTTTATCGATTTTCTAAAAGAATAGAAAAAGATATTACAATAATAAGAATATGCAAAATATTTTGTATTTAATAATTTACAACTCTGCAAATCAAAAAGATACAAAAAGAGATATCCAAATGTTGTGCAAAGAATAAAATTAGTATTTCTACAAACAAGGGCGCCAGAACTCGGATGATACAAGTAGAAGGTGGTTATTATGGTTGTAAATGCTTGTTACAAGATTATTTTAATCGTTTTTTGTTAACGGTTTGTTTATAGGATTGTAACGGAAACTATGAAAATAGGATTATTATTGTCTTGAATGGGGCATAGGTTCAGAGAATTTTCGAATCATGCAATAAAGCAGGTTGTAAATACAATCAGTAATTAGCAATTCTGCATTCAAAGATGAGTAAAAAATAGGTAGAACATCGAATAGTAAATGGAAGATGCTTACAATAAAAAACATAACTAAGCAATCAATACTATTTTACAAGAGAAAGTATCTTTGTATTTACACAACTGTTGAGAGCCCCATGAACAAAGACAAACTATGAACACAATAAACGAACATTATTTTTATATTTTATAACTGTGTAAATCATTTATACAACAATATTTCGATCAAATACAACGAAAAAACGATTTCTCTAGATTTGTCGGAAGGAATATTACTGATTGTTGATAATTTAATTATGTAATTTTATATTTGCGCATAATTATATTATTATTGTATTAGAAGATATATGCTATAATTATAGTTTAAGTAACGAATCACTTTTGAGTTATCATATACTATTTTATTTTTATATCAAACCAAATAAATACCATATAGTACACCAGAACCTTTCTATTGAATGCCATACTTGCCTACTGTTTTGATATTAGTGATAGATATGCAAATTAAGGGTTAATTATATTAAAAACAATACTGTTCCTTTTATCAAATGTACGATAACATAATTGATAACTATTCTTCAGGTTTCAGAAATTTATGATAAGTGTAATTTATTAATTAGTAATTGCATAGCTATGGAAATTTAATATTATTTCTCGTATTTTATTGTCATGGATATCATATTATAAAACATCATCGCTTTTTCATCGTTCATCGATAGTTTTTTAACACAATGGTAATGGTAATAATTAATCTCTATATCTCTTTTTTGAGATTTCCTTTTAATACTTATTTTTATATACATCATATAGAATTATATTTTATAATTAAGTTCAAATATAATAATATAGTAAAGTCTTATATAATTTGATGATATAACCATATTAATGAAAACAAAATCCTTCATGACTTTTACTCTAATTGCAACATTGTTATCTGCAATAGGGGCAATTTCACTTTCAACATCGCAATACATTTTTGCACAAAGTACCAATGCTCCGGTAGGACCTAATACTACTAGTCAAGGTGCAATGGCAGCAAAAGGCAATCAAAATGTTCCTCCTGCTACCAACGCTACTAGTCAAGGTGCAATGGCAGCAAAAGGTAATCAAAATGTTCCTCCTGCTACCAACACTTCAACCATGGGAATGAATAAACAAAATGCAATGGTAAACAGCAGCATAAATGTAGTTAAATCTATGTATCAAGGTGTTGCTTCAAAGTTCAATGTAACTTTAGATCAGGCCATAAATACTGCCCAAAAAGCAATAGGAAATAAATCATATGCTTTAGAAGCAACAACTGGTATAGATAATGGATATATCACATATACAATAATTCTCGGAACACCAGATATGAAATTCTATAATGTTGTTGTAGATCCTGGAAACGGAAAAGTATTGTCATCACATCAATTGTCAATGATGGCAGGTATGATGATGATGCATCCAGGTATGATGATGGGACCCAATAATGGTATGATGATGATGCATCCAGGTATGATGATGGGACCCAATAATGGTATGATGATGATGCATCCAGGTATGATGATGGGACCCAATAATGGTATGATGGGCATGAATCATGGATGGAATGGTCAAGATAATGGTATGATGGGCATGAATCATGGATGGAATGGTCAAGATAATGGTATGATGGGCATGAATCATGGATGGAATGGTCAAGATAATGGTATGATGGGCATGGATCATGGATGGAATGGTCAAGATAATGGTATGATGGGCATGAATCATGGATGGAATGGTCAAGATAATAATAATGGCAAATGGTAAAGATATCTAAAGCTGATATAACAAATAAAGAAGAGTATTTTTTGTAAACTTTATCTTTATTTCACTCATTTTATATAATTGATTTTAATAACTTTTTAGGATTGATAAATTAATGCTATCCATTAATCAACTTGATTCACTTGCAAAAGCTAAAGTGGTAGAAATGATTCTTAACAAAAATACAGAAGAAGCATTACAAATACTAAGCAAATTTTACAAAGTTGATACACCTCAAATTGTTGTCGGAACTATAAAAGGTAAAAGAAAGACGGTATATGCTGTTTATGTTCAAAGAGAAAGTAGAATTTATTGTATTAATTCTGATATTTTTTATAATCCCTTTATTGTGTTACACGAATTTTATCATCACATTAGAACAAAAGGTGGTATCCATAGAGGATCAGAAAAACATGCTAATATGTATGCAAAAAGTTTCATTATATCATATAATAAAATAATAGAACAAATAATAGAACAAAATCAAATTAATAACAATATAAATACAAATTAGCGACCATCTAAAGCTGAGCTCGATTCTTTGTTGTAATATTAGCAAATAAAATAAACTATTATTGTACATGCTTTAACCCGTAATTTTTCTTTCTATGTGGAAAGTAATCTAGAATTTCGGTTCTAGCCTGCACTGCATAGTTCTTTTGATAATGGCTTTCAAATGGAGAATGGATAGAATGATATTCTTTAAGAACTTGCAAACCTGATGAGGATAGCACGTACCTTCATCTTTGATTGAAACAGAATAGCGACCAATTCCTTCAAATATATCCGTTAAATTCATTCTTCCACAACAATCTTGTTTCGCTCTCTTTTGACATATTTATCCGAAGAATTTCTTTCCTTTGAAATTCGATAATTGTAATATATCACAGCCACACTAGTGCAGAACCAACTAAGCTGAATTTCATTATTATGATCTGCAAAGCATTGATCTTGATGTAGAATAATCTTTTTACAGGTA
Organism: Candidatus Nitrosocosmicus sp.; assembly: GCA_025934495.1. GTDB lineage: Archaea > Thermoproteota > Nitrososphaeria > Nitrososphaerales > Nitrososphaeraceae > Nitrosocosmicus. Next base: position 403 of record JAICXY010000107.1, on the reverse strand, counting down.
AGACCTATCAAGTTAAGGTAATAGATCTATATCTGTGGAGCTACAAATACGTTCTATGGTCATCATTGAACACCAAGGGACATCTATCAAGATGATTATTATAACGTATGTATTCTTTATACTTATTTCACAGATGTTTCAAATATATTTATCTAGATCTTTACAGTCGTTTGTAGAAAAAAAGTCATTGTAGTAATATGCGAAAGAGTACAAAAGTTTGATTCAAACAGGTCTATCCATAAAGAATAGGGTAGATGTATTCTGATTGATGACAAATATACAAAAATAGATGATACTGAAGCATGGATATGAGTGCGATAGAACCTGCTCATAGTAGTTTTGGAAAGTAAGTTTATACCTACATACACAGAAAGGGATATGCGAGTAGTAGTAGTAGTATCTT
>JAICXY010000198.1 GCA_025934495.1 Candidatus Nitrosocosmicus sp. | reverse complement strand
CGGTAATGCAGCAGCAAACAACCAATAATCTCAACACAAAACAAAAAAATAGTATTCTGAGTATAACTGATACTTTTTTTTATTTTATTTTTTCTATAATAGTATTAAATCAAATCTGGATATGTTAGAGGATAAAAATAATTCTGAACAGAAGGAATATGTTATAGTTTTAAAAAGAAAAAATAACGATACCGATAATTCTTTTCATAATTGTTCAATTATTTTGAAAAAAAAATAATTAAAATGAGGGATAAAGGCCACTTGATAGAAGAACCTCATTTTACTAATCAAGATAATATCTATATACTAGCATATGCTTATGGGGATAATGAACAAATTGATATGTTGTTAAAGGGTATCAAAGAATTCAACGAAATAGAGAAAGCAGAAGCAAAGCCTTTATTTCCAATTTAATCATCAGGTAATTTTTCTATCCATATATTCTTTCTTTCTTTGCTTTAATCCTTATTCTTGCCTTCTCTCATAGTCTTCCATCTGATGCCGGATGTGGTTTTATAAAGTTAATAAGAGAATAAGTTTTAAGAATTTACATACTTGTTGATATCTGTATGTAATATTTATCGCTTTTAAATGGGGAGTTATCAGAAAAAATAGAGTAATTAATATTTAATGAATAATAGATACAAATCTAAAAGTTTATTTAAGTTTTATAATATATGTCAAAAATTATAGAATTTGATAAAATTCAGGATACTAAAAAACAGAAAAAAGGATATCCTATTTAGGATATATCCTTAACCAGTGTGTGAAAATGTATTGCCGCCTGAATTGGTGTTTGTACTGGTAGCTGCATTATTGCCTGAACCGGTAATTGGAGAGTTTGCACCAGTAGTTGAAATACTTGAACTTTGGTCTTGGGTAGAACTTTGGCTGATTGATTGACTGGAACCAGATGAGAAGCCAGAACCAAAGAAGTCAGAGAAGGAAAATGCAAATGCATTAGTGACTGCACCAGATGAACCTATTAGCATTGCAGCTGCAAATACTGCTACAACTATGGATAAGGTTTTGGAGTTGATTGTTATTGTCTTCATTAGATGTGGAAGGATAAGTATTATATATAATAATTTAGTCTCCTTATTCTATTTTTAGATTATACATTAATGTTATATAATATACTTTATAATATATTATATAACTAAAATATATGAGTATTCTATTTTACTTGTTTAATTTTAAATCATAGTTACTGTTTTCATTTTATGTAAAATGTAGTTTTTACCAAATATCACAAAATTATTCTCTATGTACAATTTGTTGTAGCATGATTTTATAATCCAAAAAAAGGTTTCTTTGAACTATGGCGATTTTAAAAAAAATTGTATTGATATCCATATGATGTTTGCCGCTTGCTATATTTATGATATTATTTTTATTTTACTATTGTAAATCCAAATGATTTGTTAACACTATTATTACTACCTTTTACATCAGTGTAGTGAAAAGTAATACTTGCTTTTGTTTTTCCAATACCATTAGCTGTATATACAAAAGTATTATCAGGTCCTGAAACTGTTGTTTTTCCTCCGTGAGGTAGAGTAATCATTTGAATAGCATTACATTTAGTAATTCCTGATGGATGAACATTTACATTCTTATTAAATGTAGTAGTTAAAGGAGAATTCCCACATGCAGGTCCTACAAATTTTATTGTATTTGGAGAATTATTTGTTATTGTTGCTGTAATTTTGAAATTATTTTGTACATGTACTGTCGAAGGATTCGTATTAATCTGAGAAATTGTGATTCCAGTAGATTTCTT
>JAICXY010000099.1 GCA_025934495.1 Candidatus Nitrosocosmicus sp. | reverse complement strand
TCCTTCGTAGAGCAGGACTGAGTCAATAGGTAACTTATTGTATCTTAGTACTTCAATTCGCTTTTTTTCAAATGGTATTCTGGATCTATGCTATCACCCAAGAAGGTTACCTTTGATTGTCTTGTCTGAACCTTATCCCATGTTTTAGGAGTATATTTCTAATCTCAGTGTGATTTATGGAATCTACAAGGTTTAGTTCCTTGGATATGTATCCTGCAAGAACACAACGTAATGACCATGTTGAGAAGGGTAGCTGATAGCAATCTCTTGGATTCTTGACTGTTGCTATCTCAACAACTATCTTTTTCTCAATATTATCAGATATTTTGATGATTGGTTTGCTTGTATATATTTTCTGGATATAATACCTTCAATACCTTTTTCATTTAAACTGTATCCACTTTTTTATGTTAATATCATGGTGATTGGTTGCCATCATCCTTATTTCAGGGACTGTATATCCATCGGCTTTAAGCAGGATTATCTTGGCTCTATATCCTAACTTTGTATCTTCAAGCATTAGGTGTAGATGGTTCTTCTCATCAATGGTGAGTATTCTAAGGAATGTATCCCTCACAGTATTACTAAAGATCGGCAAGCTAAAGGTATTACGATATCTAAATACTCATTATCAATTTTACAGAAAAATCTACCATGCCTTTTACAGAACTGTTAACAACCACTGTACTATCATTCACAATTTAAATCATAAAAACGGACGAAGAAAAAACATGACTATGATATTTACAAGAAAAAAATCATCGATAACTCACAAACATGTTCTAAATGTATTTGATCTAGGATTCATTGGTATAGAAAAGGATTTCACAGAACAACTATCGGCCATACCAAATAGGAAGCAAAGAAATCTGGAACTTTCACAAGAAGAAAAACAATACAACAAAATTTATTCCAACAAAAAAAGAATAGTGATAGAGCATATCATATATCGACTGAAAAAGTACAGAATACAGAGTGATATATTTAGGAACAAATTAAGAAAGTCCGATAAAGTGTCAGATATAGCTGCAGGACTGGTAAATTATAGAATAATGAACCAGTGTTTATAGAAACTGAATAAGTATTATATTAAAAAGTGCAGATAATTCTAATTATGCGAGCTACGGATTTTCGAATCATGCAACAAAGCATCATTGACCTATGAAATCAACAAGTATGCATACGAGATAAATTACAGTGGATAACTTCTTATATATTATTGATATCTTAATATGTAGTGTTATTATTATGTTGCCACATATTACTGCTGAAGATAACAACCACGAAGATGACAACCTAATTTATGCTGATGAATACTTGGATATTGCGAGGATTCAAACCGATTACATAAAAAGGCTAAGAATAAGACGACTAATCTGTAGGGTATGCAGATTGAAATTTAGAACACGTCAAGAAACCCAAGCGCACATCAGGCATGAACACAGAAAAGTTCAAGTTAATGAATAATGGTTAATAGGAACTTATTGGCAGGCTACTGTGAAAATATTTATACATAAAATTACTCCCATTTACAAATAAGGCACATCATAAAATGATTGCTAAGTAAGAAGAAGATCAAAGATGCTTTGTTGCATGATTATTATAATCTTTGATTCTACGATAAATTTTGGTTAAATTGATATCACCTTATTATATAAGAATGCTTTTAATATCATTTCTTAATATTATCTTTTTATTTCCATCATTCAAAACAAAGGTTCCATGTCATATTTGCCGCATATCCTACTCGTCCATAACTACGAGCTAATATAATCAAGAAAAGAATTAAAAATGAATTCATTTTTATAATAAATTCAGAAGCATAATAAAATATTAATAATAAATTTAAAACTGTACAATATTATCCTTTATTTTGACCACAGATATGCAAAAAATATAGACATTAAAGGAAATATTTTCTGAATGAAGTTTTCATTAATATTGTTGCTTGATTAAATCAAGTTACTTTTTAAATAACAATAAATCCAGAGACTTTAAAGTCGCTAATTTGCTTCGGGGTTAAAAGTACTAATATTTTTCATTTAATACAATTATACTTTCAAGAAAAAAATTATGAGATGTTTACTGTTGTACCATTGGAGGGATGCAAGAACAGTCTTTGGGCATGTTGACCATTATTGGTGAAATTAAAAATTTTCAAAAGTGAGCCTGCTTTTTCATCATACGAGTTATTCCCAATCCTACCTAAATTCCAGTTATCTTCTATAAATCGAATAATGGAGGTTTGATCTATAAGAGTATGATCTACAAAATTAACCTTGGACCACAGAGATATAACCAAAATGGGTAAAACGGGGACCATAGCTACATATATATTGAACTAGTCCATCAGATGTAGAAACATTACCAAACTGACCTATTCCTGACAATCTATCATATTGTAAATCTTTGGATTGTCCAACTATAGGAGGCAGAACATGATCATACCATCCACCAGAGTTATCATATGTAATTATTACAGCTGTATCGTTCCATTGTGGTATTGTTAGAATACCTATGTTGCTGCTCCAGACATCAAATTATTATCAAGAATCATTCCAAGATTTGCAGATGGTTCAAATGTGAGGCTCCTGGTTGGGATGTGATCCACCTCGTCCATAAACAGTCATTCCAAGATTGGGATTCGGCCAACCTCCATCGGAATGTGCTACACCTCTTCCATACCCTATCATCTTATTTTGAATACTAATAGTAAGCGATTGTCGATCATTAATTATTCCATTGATGTTTCCAATAACAATAACAATAACAATAACAATAGCCGCATAAAGCTAGAATTAAAGGACGTTTTGCTAACATGATTACGATATTGCTTTTTATTCACAATATTATACATATATAATCCATTAAAGATCTTGTTTATCGTCAAATTATCATTATTTGTTGGCTATAAATGAAAAGGTTATAAGATGACTACATTATAGAGAGTTTTTGTATTCTCTTTGATGCTTATAAGTATCAGTATAAAGAATAGATATCTTCTCTTTTTAATTTGCATATCACTTAAACTGATACTCAAATCCTCTTTGGATTCTCTCTAAAACTTCTACGTTATTCCTAATTATAACTAATTTAATATTTTTAGATAATATTGTAGATCTACTTCCAATTAATCTCATTATCTGAACGTGTTTTTGCTTAGTTTATCAAAGATAAGTCTATTATGATCCTTTAATTCAAGAAAAGATTAGTAACTTGTTGGTTAATCATATCATAAATTAAAACTGGATTATGTAATCTGCTCCATTATCCATTCTTTAAATTTTAAAATGGCGAATACTTCTGATTGCTTGATAAATGCTGGATCTTTTAATTTCCACTGCTCCTGAGGAACAGAATCAAAAAACTCTTGCATGCATAGAGTGAATCTAAAGCGTAAATTACGAGGACTTTCTGTTATTCCATATCGATGTATGATATCGGCGATCTTTCCAAATGCAGTATCATAGTCTCTTTTAAATGGAGTTATTTCAAAAACTTGGTATAATATAGAGATTATTGCATCTAAATCTTCGCGTATGGTAATCAACAGAGATAATCAAATATACATAATAATAAAAGATAAGATTGTACTTTCTGATAATTCAAAGGCTATAGTATCATAAAGTTTTAAATTACTATAACAATACCTTTCAGTATATTGTCTTAGTTTATCATACTCTATTGCATAATGATTCATCTATCGTTTATGGTGGAGTATTGGAAAAAATATAATGGCCTTTATTTTAGAGTAAATAGAGCATAGAACACGTAGAACATGTCTAAATCATATGTTCTCTAAAAATTATTGAAGTAAAAATCTAACGAAATTAAAATTGTATCCTACTATATATTTATTCATGTTCTAATGTTCTATATTATCATATTGACTCTATTAGTCATTAATATAATATACATTAACAGATTGCATCATACAAACCTATTTCAATCATTTTATAATCAATAATTAACTATATTGTCATTTAAGAATAGAACATGAAAAATGTTCTAAATGTTCGACATCGGTTTTGTCTACATCATATTCAAAGAGAATAAAATCAGTGATGTAATATGATAGCCAAATAGTTGCATAAACACATGTTAAAAGCATAATCAAAATATAGATTGCTGATAATTATTGAGATCAATTACAAAGATGTTTTCTTAAGAACCATCCACCAGTCTAGATTGGGCAAGATTTCAAATCCAAATTGCCTGTAAAGTTTGTGAGCATCCCTTGTTGTAAGCATAAACGTTGGACCTTGCAAATCATGATAAGAAACAATATACTATAATAACCATTTCTCAAGACCTTCCTCTCTATGAGACTCCATAATAAAAATATCACATAACCATGCAAAAGTTGCATAGTCAGTTACGATTCTGGCAAACCCGACTTGTTGTAATAATTTTTGAACGTTAAAGTATACTCCAAAACAAAGTGATTGTACTATTGATTTTTTGACTACTTCATATGAACGACCTTTTGCCCAGTACGATGAATTACGTAAAAATGTATAAATTAGCTGTATATCTAGCAAAGATTTGTCTGTACTGATGATGTGATCTTCTAGACCAGTATTTCCTATGCTTTGAAATCTATCTTGGTTTGATATATTGAATGTAACTTATCAGATTATAATACAGTTATTTCAATGTCATAGAGGGGTTATACAATCATAGTTATCTATTCTTCTTTGAAGACTATTTGATCTCTTGCTCAAGAACAGATTTTCTATCTTTTAATTCAGATATATGATTATGATAGAGCCTTAGTTCATACTTTAGATCTTTTGAAATATTTTTATTTTGCAATATATCTGTAATATCCTCTTTACTCAAGCCTTCTTCTTTTATCTTACTGTAAAAATGATATAAAATATTCCAGTTATAATTTTGGAGAATTTCTGGATATATTTTAACCAAAATATCCATTCTTTTCAATGTTAAATAATCTTCATAATATCTGAAAACAGTAAGAGCATTAATGCCTAGTTCAACTACAACTTGTTTTAGACTTTTCTTTTCTCAGAACATTTGAAATTCTTGAGCATAATGAAACTTTGGTTTTTGTTGTTTTTCTTTCTCATTATCATTTTGTGAATTTTCTGTATCTCCTGTTTCTTTAACAATGATTTTGCCAATATCGAGTAAAGATATGTGCACTAACTTTGCTATCTCTCTAGGGGTTTTCCCTCTTTGGCTAGTTTGATAACAAGTGCCTCTTTTTACTTTCGACTTAAGAGTAATGACATAATATTATATACTAAAATTTATTTAAATCCTGATTCTCTTGTTTCTTTGTTATTTACTTGTTGGATACAACGTCATTCATGAACTTTGAAGCTATGACATGGTATGATAAAGCCTTATCAATAGATCCAAATTATGCCGCGACACTAAACTATAAAAAACCAGCTGTTAAAAAATTGAACAATAATCTGAAAATACATCTGATTCTTATGATTTTCTGTTATTTTACATTTTGGAGATAGCGTCATTCATGAACTTTTAACAGAGTCATTCTCATTATCTATATTGAATATATTCCAAAATTAAATGGAAATTAATGCTAATCTTATCAAATTAAGATGAAGAAAACCCTTGCATCATATGTTATTAATTAGAGTTTTTATATTATTACCCATAATACAATTGTTCATTCGTTATTGGTAGTATCTATTTGGATGGATATTTGTTTTGATCGAATTTTCTATCACGTAATTTAATTGATTGCCTTCTGCATTTTCATTATATGTAACACATTTGTTCGTAAATAATACATGACTGTTAAATAATAATAATAATAATAATAATAATAATAATAGCAGGCTATACTAAAACTATTATTCTTTGTTTAATTTATCTCAATATATTTGATCTGTATTATAGGTGACCTTCTACTATGACTTTTTCTTCTAAATCAGAAGAAGAAAAGACAGAAGTTGTATATGGCACCGAGGAAATAATCAAAAGAGTTTTACAGGCAAACTTGAATTTGCAAGATAAATTAGACCTATTTGAAGATGTTTCAGGTCAGTTCGCAATTACTTCAACTGACATTCTAATGGATTCATTCATTAAAGCAAAAGAAAGAGGCATAAAAATAAGAGTAATTACAGAAATTAACACTGACAGTCTAAATTATTCAAAAAAGTTGACGCAGTTTGCGGAAGTAAGACATATGGATGGTATAATAGGTGCTTTTGGAGTCGATGATAGACAATATATTAGTGTAGACACTTCACCTATCGGCAGCTTGCCGCAACAAGCAATTCATAGTAGTATAAAAGTATTTGTTCAGCAACAACAATACTTATTTGATTCTCTTTGGAAAAATGCTATACCTGTAGAACAAAAAATAGATGAAATTGAAAAAGGAATGAGAATAGAAAAGATTGAAAATATATCTGATCCATATGAAATCCGAGCTAAATATATTAAACTATTAAAAATAGCTACTGATGAAATATTGCTTATATTCCCCACTCTCAAGTCTCTGCATCGCCAACTCCAAATAGGAATATTCAAAATATTAAAAGAAAATTTAAATAGACATAACAAATTGAAGGTTAAAATTCTTTCTCCTTTTCAAACTGATCCATCAACATCATCATTACAATTTTCAAACGAAACTGTAAGCGAAAATACATTCAGGGAATTAGGGTTAGGCAATACTAGCAAATATAAAAATAATATACTCTTCCGAAATATAGAAGAATCATTATCAATCAAATCAACTATACTCATAGTAGACAGAAATGAATCTATAGTCATAGAAGTAAAAGATGACTTAAGAGAATCTTTTTTTGATTCAATAGGGTTTGGTACATATTCAAACAGTAAATCTACCGTTCTTTCTTATGTATCCATTTTCGAAAGCTTTTGGTTACAGTCAGAGATAATAGAAAAATTAAAAAGATCAGAAGAACTACAAAAGCAATTTATAAGTATCGCATCTCACGAATTGCGAAATCCCATTCAACCGATAATTGGTTTAACAGAGATTTTGAAAAAGAAAACAACAGATAAAGAGCAACAAAAATTGCAAGATATGGTAATTAAAAATGCAAAAAAGTTAAAACAGTTGACTGAGGATGTTTTAGACATTACAAGAATCGAAAGTCAATCTCTTGAGTTGCATAAAGAACAGTTCGATTTGCATGAATTGATACAAAATGTCGTTTCTATCCTAAATCAAATCCAAAAAGAAGAGAACAAATATGATACAAGGATAGAAGTAAAATCTAACGAAGAACGTCTAAACATATATGCTGATAGGAATAGAATTTACCAAGTAGTTTACAATCTTCTAGATAACGCCATCAAATTTACAAATAAAGAAAGAAAAGATGATGGTTGTATTGGACAAATAATTATTGCTTTAGAGAAGAAAGATAATGACATTATCATAAGTTTTAAAGATAATGGCAAAGGGATAGATCCTCAGATATTTCCAAGACTATTTGAAAAGTTTGTTACACGTTCAACAAGTGGAGGTACCGGGTTAGGATTATTCATATCAAAAAGCATTGTTGAAGCCCATTGTGGTACCATTTGGGCCGAAAATAACAAGGATGGAAAAGGATCTACTTTCTGGTTTATGTTACCACTAAAATAACAACAGATCATCTGATAGGTCTGCATGCTGTTTAACATCATCTATTTATGTCAATAGTTAAATAATAGGCCGCGATATAATCAAATAAACAATTATACCTTATTCAAAATATATTAGATCATAGGTTCATTATTTAGAACCGATACCAATATTAATCACACTCGGTCCATGATAAATTTGACTATAATTTTGGTTCACTAGTTATTACTAAATTAGGTGATATATTGACATAGTTTTTCTGTACATAATTTTGCTCCGCTAATTGCTTGGAGAAATGTGGCTAACACATACAGCATAAGAGCAAGAAACAGAGTGATGATAAATGTATTAGGATAATAACTTAATTAGGTTCTGGTAACCTGCTATCAAGATCATGTTCTACAATTTTAAAAGATATCATTATCAAATTCATGCTTTAGGGCTTTCATTGTAGGTGATACATCCAATGCAACAAATTCAATATTAGAAAAATAGTTTTCTTTTTCTTTTATCTATTTTATCAATAGACCATTGCCTGATCCGATATATAAAATTCTATTAGCGTTTGATGAGATGTTATCCAATAATACCGCTTCTCCTTCTTTTCTATGAGGAAAAGAATCTGCCTTTTTCAAGTAATTTAAAGAACGGTTAGAATCAGACCATTCCTTTGTAGAACTATGCATAATAAAAAATAGAAATTTGAGGAAATTTTAATTTACATTATTTTCTTATATAGTTGGCATATACCTTATTCTGCAGTGAAAGTAATAACAATAGCAGTAGCAACTATATTCTTTGCTGTTTTTGCTTTATCTTTGTTATGTTATAATAGTACTATGAATTGCACAATTTATGCTCAATCAGATTTGCAAATAACAAAACATAGAAATTTGGTTATTGATTTGGGTAATGGTTTAGAAACCCTTGCTAAGTTGAATCTTCCAGCTATAGGGAAAGGTCCATTTCCGGGAATTCTTCTTGTCCCTGGCTCTGGGAAAACGGACATGAATGAGACAGCAGGCTATGTTCATATAGATAATAAAACAGGCTCGCTCATTTATCCGTCTGCAAGACCTTTCTTTGATATAGCTGAATATCTTTCAGAAAGAGGTTTTGCAGTATTGCAATATGACAAGAGAGGAATTGGAGCAAATATGACAATTTCAGATAATAATGTATGGGGAAACATAACAGTTACTGATTTAATAAACGATGCTCAAAAGGCTCTGAATACTCTTATACAACAACCAGAGGTTGATTCCAGTAAAATATCTTTAATTGGACATAGCGAAGGTACAACTATAGTTCCAAGGATTGCAATCAACAATCCCAATAAAGTAGATAATATTGTATTGATGGGAACATTGGCTCAAAACTTGAAAGAAGTAGGAAATCAGCAAATAATGCAACCAGTACTCTATGCTCAGAAGGTCCTAGACCGCAATCATACAGGATTGATATCAGTACAAGAAGCATCGAAGGATCCTGTTTTCAAATCTCTGGCTAGAGACATTATCCCAATTCTTACACAGGACATTACTTCAATTAATGGAACAGACAAAAAACTGAATCCCCAATATGACTTAAACAACGACAATTTCATAAGCATTAATGATGAACTCAAGCCAAGACTAATGGAGCAAGCTAAATCTTTATCATTTGTAACACCCGGTGAGAAGTGTAGCGGTTTAAAAGGCCCGTGTCCTATTTGGATTAATTCACAGTATTCTTTGACGCCTAATCTTGATATAATAGACAAAGTTCCGTCCAACATATCTATCCTAATTCTGCAAGGGGAAAATGATTCAGATACTCCTATACAGCAGGCATTTCTTTTACAACAAAAACTAACAGAATTAAGACATCCTGATCATACATTAATAACATATCCGGACCTTGGCCATTTGTTCTATCCTTCATCTCAATGGGTAACAGCTCATAGGGGACCAATTTCACCGCATGTCTTGGCAGACTTATATTCATGGCTTGAATCTCATTCTGGATTTACACCTTTGTATACCTCTATGCATTTATCTAATTCTTCTTCACCTAGCAACTTTATCAATAAGTAAAATAACTTGATAACTAAAGAAACGATGTAGCAAACTAATAATTGGGATAGATGTAGTAGATAAAATAGCTAATTTGCCTACTAATACAATTGATCAACCTCTTGATTCAAGTTTAGCACGAATAAACAATATTACCATAGAATAAACGTATTATCGAAAAGTACAAATCATTTCTATTTTAAATACAATAAAAGACGTAAATTACTCTATTATATAATGTTGATTTTGGTAATTTTTTATCTTGATGGTTGGTCTAATCAAAAAGCATTATTATTAAGGTCTTTTTATAATCCATTACAAAGTAATCAATAGAAACATAAGATATAGTTCCATGTCATATTTACCGCATAACTCACTCGGTCCATACCTACAATGGTGCTAAAATACAGTCCCAATGATATCAATATGATAACAATGATGATGAGTGTAGATGGTCCAATGGAATTGGATCTCTTTTATTTTCAAGTGCTACAAGATCAACTCAAACCAAAAGAAAACATCAAGGAAGATTAAATACTTTTTTTGATTTTATCGCATTATCAAAAATAAGTCAGGACGAAAGATGTAAGATTTTTATAAAAGACAACCATGAGAATCCGAAATATCCATTGTATTATGCTTTCAAATTTATCATCCATTAAAAAGAAAGAATGGAGAAAAATGATTTTTATTTGGATGAGATGTAATAGTATACATATTTTGAATCAATATTAAATTTGACTAGGCAGGTAGTTGTCCAGAAGGAATAGAATATTTTTTAATAAATATACTCATACCTCCAATTGCACAAAAAGAAAAAACAAGCTATAAAATATTGCTAAATTTAAGTTATATGTATCCCAAATATAACCAAAGGTTATGTTACTTGCAAAAAAACATACTCCTGATACAAGATTATATATCCCATAAGCAGTTCCACGTAATCCTGCAGTCACATATTTTGGTATAACTGCTCTTTGAACTGTTTCTGAAATTCCCATATATACTCCAAATATCAATGCCAATAGATACGCGTACAAATAATTACTACTAGTAAATAGTATCATTAGTATTGAAGAAAGTGCAAAAACGATATATCCTATTACCAAGACCTTTTCTTTTCCGATCCTGTCAGCTAAAATTCCTGACGGGATTCCAATTATAGTATATGAAATGTTTATTGTTGCATAAACTAGTGGCATAATCCTTTGACTAATCCCTAAATCAGAGGCCTTTAAAAGGATAAATGAATAACTAAATGCACCAAGGCTAAATATACCAGTAACAATCATGAGAATAACAAATGGTTTATTCCTTTTTAACAAAAAGATTATATTTCCAAAGATTGTAGTTGAAGAAAGCTTTTTCATTCTAACTTCTTTTACAAATAATAACAAGATTATCACGGCTATAGCACCAGGTATTAGAGAAAAAAGAAATACAGCACGTATATCCATAATCTGCAAAATTGCAAAAGCAACTAGGGGTCCAGCTATTGCTCCAGCCTGATCCATAGTTCTATGTATTCCAAATGCTTTACCAGAAATTGATTCTGATACTGAATCGGCTATAAGAGCATCACGTGGAGCTGTTCGTACTCCTTTACCTATTCTATCTACTGCTCTAACAATAAAAGCATCAAACCAGCCAGTAGCAAGAATAAAAAATGGTTTACTTATAGTTGAGAGTCCATAGCCTATTAAAACAAATATTTTCCTCTTTCTTACCTTATCTGATAGGGATCCTGAAACCATCCTGAAACCGTAACTGATAAGTTCCGCCGATCCCTCAATTCCACCAAGAATTGCTCGGGATGCTCCTAAATTATTAACTATGTATAATGGTAAAACACCTAAAATCATTTCAGTAGAAAAGTCAGTAAAGAAACTAACCAAACCCATCATCAAAACATTACGGATTCCCGAGGGTTTTGGCCTATCCTCTTTTGAAGTGTCTTTTGGAGTCAAATTCTTTTTATTTCTTTTGAATTATTCTACTATATTTTGTTTTTAGATGTCAAAAAAAGACAGCTGTGATATGCTCAAACTTGTAGGAATTGCCCTAACACTATTCACTACATTTGTAGCATGTCTAGAAACCGATGAAGAGTGTAATTGCTAACGCAATAACTAACCCTCTATTTTTTATGAGATTATTTGTTTATATCCTATTATGTTATTTCTAACAATCTTTTGAAGAGCTTTTATCTGATAGAGTCTTTTTACATGGGATTCATGGAGGCAACAAGCGGTTAACGCTTATACAGAATGCAAGTGGCGACCAGCTTTAAATCAAATATTTTATAAATATTTATGGAATATGGATTTAAAAAAGCATTATAGTAATACAAGTTC
>JAICXY010000100.1 GCA_025934495.1 Candidatus Nitrosocosmicus sp. | reverse complement strand
ATCTGTCGATTGAGAAAATATAAGATACTTGCAGATGTATTTAGGAACCGGATCAAGAATACAATAAAGTGTCATATATAGTACAGGTCTGATAAACTATAGAATGTTATCAGCAGAACTAAAAATCCATATAGTATTCAGGAGAAGGAGTAATATAGATTGTTTCTAATTATGCAAGAGATCTGGTATATTGGGGATGGAGTGGAAGGATTTAATGACTACTATTGTTCTCATTTATGAGCGATATCACCTAATTCATATAGTCGATGTTTAACCCTATTTACAGGATATTATACTAAAGAAAAGATGTGGGTTGACTCATGGGTTCTCAAACAAAAGACCTTTTTATAAATTAAATCGTATAATACAGCAGCTATTTACATTCTTCAATCAGAACAATCTTTTCATCCTTGTTTTTGGTTTCCAAAAGGAATAAACCATTATCGGGATAAATTCCTTTAATATAAACGACTCTTATTATTTTAACTGCCAGTATAAGCTTTGCGCATTGAATACATGGTTCTCCTGTGACATAAAGAGTTGAATTTTCACATTCTTTTGAGTTTTGTAATATTGCATTTGCTTCTGCATGTATACATAAACATTTTTCTAAATTCTCTCCTGTTTTTATCATATTTTTTATTCTAAGACTACATCTTTCACAGCCACCTTCGTTGCAATTTAGGAATTGTGAAGGCGTACCATTATATCCTGTTGATATAATACGGTTATTTTTTGTTATAACTGCTCCAAATTGTTTGACTATGCACGAAGATCGTTTAGATATTAATTTGGCAACCTCTATAAAATATTCATCCCAAGATATTGTCACACTTGAAAAACAATCTCGAATGATTTATGGTTTTTGAATTCCATGACAATCTTATTTAGATGTTCCATTATAGAAATTAAGTTATTATTACATAAAGCAGCCAGTTAATCATAAATCATGATGCCATGTATTTAATTAGATCTATAAGAATGACTGGTATAATAATGTCTCAGAAAAATTTTGTTAATGGATTCGAATAACTTTAATTAGGTCACTAATACAAAGCTACAAAGAAATGTATATCCATAACTTTTTTTATGGTTCCGTAAAGTCTTCGTCGGATTAACAAAACAAAAAAAAAACTGTACTTTTTTATAACTTAAAACAATCCAATAAAATATAACATTTGCATTATATTTATTTTTTTATTTGTCAATATCTAATAAGCACAATTAATTTAATAAAGGATGGTGTAGCCATCCATACTAAACCAAAATGAATTTTATTTCATTATTGATTTAGAGTTTACTATCTTATTTCTTTCCTTCTAATATATATTTTTCCTCGAACATTGTTGATGTTTGTATTAAAAATGTTAGTTTATCATTGTTTTAAATAATTTGTATTGTTTTATAATTTTGTTAATCTTTAATTTCCTTTTATGATAATTCTACATGATGCTATTGAATTCTTATATTGATTGCTCGGTTCAAATTAAGTAAAGTAGAAGTTTTATCCATGAAATTTAGAACAAATGAATCGGTTATAATTCTTAATACTTCTTTAAATTTATTAAGGTGATTTTTACCTATTACAATATAGTTTTAGATTTATAATAAAAGAAAAAAAGATAAATATATTCAATCATCCCAAAAAATTATCTTATATCTAAACCATATTATTGTGAATATCGCCAAAATAATTTAAAAATGGTGATGAGGATCAATTGTGTCCTATCTGAATCTTTATAACCTTTTTGTTCAGTAATTTTATATTTCCCCTAAACCAAAATTTGAAGATGGGGACTAATGGAGATAATAATAATAATAATTTTTTATCACATAATGATTCTATTATATCTCAATTTACAAAACAAGCAATTCCATTTACTCAAATGTCAGAACATTCTAATCAATATGGATTAGAACTTTTGTTAAAATTAAGTGATCCAAAACAAAATGATATTGTTTTAGATATTGCTTGTGGTAATGGGATTGTGTCAGGTGAATTTGCGAAAATAGTGGCTCATGTTACTGGAATTGATTTGACCCCTGCAATGATTGAACAAGCTAAATTACTACAACAAGAAAAACAATTAAAAAATGTTGATTGGAAGATTGGAGATGTTTCAAATCTGCCATTTGAAGACAACTTATTTTCAATAGTAGTAACAAGATACAGTTTTCATCATATGCTTGAACCAAAAAAAGTGTTGGCAGAAATGAAACGTGTATGTATGAATGGTGGAAAAGTTCTAGTTATTGATGTTACACCTGATGTAGATAAGGTGGATGCTTTTAATTATGTAGAGAAATTGCGTGATTCTTCTCATACAAGAGCATTACCATTTTCTGAATTAGAAAATATGATGAAAGAAGTAGGACTAGTCAAACTTAAGTCTGAATATCATGATTTAGAAATGCCATTAGAAAAAATATTACAATCGTCATTCCCTGATCCTAAAGACGTAGATAAAATAAAACAGATTTTTAAAGAAGATTTAACAAAAAATAATTTAGGAGTGAAAAGTCATTTAAGAGATGGAGAAATCCACTTTTATTTTCCTGTATCTATGATTATCGGAAATAAAATATAATAAAATATCCTTGATTTATTTATAATATAAAATCGAATCATAATTATATGATTAGTAACAAGAATAGTTGAAAGATATTCGGTTTTTAACTTTTTTGTTTTAATTATATTACACTTATTGACTTTCTCAAGACTAGCATAGAAAAGGCTTCTAGTTCCTAGAAGAAATTTACTGCAAGAAGAAGAATTTTGCATCTCACAAATGATTGTTGTTTGGTCTAATGCGGATCAAATGGATTGAGTATCATGCTAAACTAATAATCAATGTAATTCCAAACACTGATAGGTTAATTATTTTGTATCACGTCTATTATATTAGTATATTAGCATCTACTTCTATCTCTACCAGAATTTCAGGATTTATCAAACTGCTTATTTCTACCAAGGTACAAGCTGGACGGATTTCTTCAAAGAACTCTGCATGGGCTTTTCCTACCTCTTCCCAATTATTGATATCAGTTAAATAAATTCTAGTACGAATAATATCTTTCAAGCTAGCGCCTAATGCTTGTAATGCTGTTTCAATATTTTTAATAATCTGAATAGTCTGTATATATGGATTATCTTTTCCTAAGATGTTGCCTTCTTTGTCAGTAGATGTAGTACCAGAAATATAAACATGATCACCAATTCTTACGGCGCGTGAGTAACCAATTGTGGATTCCCATAATGTCTCTGATGAAAAATTTTTTCTTTGCATTGTTTATTCATTCTATAAAGTGTCAAATTAACTAAATAAGATATATTATAACTAAGTTGGTATCATTGTTTGTGTTTTGGATATGATATCTTATTACTCTCGTCTGAAATTCATGTACCGTTGAAATTACTTTATATTTGCATCTCATTTTCCAAAGAAAGTAATTTTGTTATACGCGGCATTGTAAGATCGTTCTTTGTTGTAATGGATACCTTTTACTTTTTTGTTATCCACTCAATAATTCTAAAATAGGTGATGGTAGCTGTATCTGTGCTATCACTGGTATTATCGATAGATTGGAAACTGCCGGCTATAAAGTTCGCAAAAGAATTATCAGGATCGCAGATTAGTATTCATTCTACCATTAAGAGGAAAGGCGGGGGCTAGGAGGAAGCCTTTGTTTTTTGTAATACAAAAAAGAATATTTAGAGTATGTTCAAATTATAAAGATGAGAATCTAATTGTAATTTCTATCTTTATAGTTTGATCTATTAATATACTGATTGAGGCAATCTATATACATGGTTCAAATACTTTGACTCACCAAAGAAGAACACATAGTATTTCTTATTGTATACATATATCATTTTCTCGATCTTATGATCTTGATTTCGTATCTTGGTATTGCTTCCTTTTTATAGTATTTATTTTCCTTTATCTCTCTATTTCTGTCATTATTTGTATCGAATTTTTTTGATACTTTCTTTAATATGCATACTTGGTTATTTCTAAGGAAGTTTGTCAATTTGTTATTTTTTATATTTTTTTTTTTGCATAGTATTATAATGTTAAAGTTTAATAAAAAAGATTTTAAAATATGCAGAAAAATCCATTATTATGCATAATTGGTATTTTATTATGATCTGTGGATATCCTTTTTATAGTAATAACGTACTTTATATCTAATATCATATTTATTGATATTGCAAATTTAAATAAAACAACGCAATAGAGATCAAATAATATTTAATAATGTATATGTATGGGTATATTTTTTTATTTTATATCTAGATAATTTTATTTTTACATGTATCCATATAATTAGAATTTTTATTAAAATAATTGAATATTTTTTCCTGTGGATTACTCTATGTATAAATAAGAATTAAAATTAAGATTAACTTAAGATTTTTGATTTTTTTAAATGACCTGTATTGCTGTCAAGAAATACAAACCATTTTTCATACTTTTTCCTTTTCCAACTCCAAACTTCTATATCTTTTACCTTGGTTGAAACAAATAACCGTGGATCAATTATGCATAATTCTTTCAGTGTTCTATGAGAGAGTTCTCCTGCTACGTTTGATTCAGACTCTGAATTAACCATTTTTAATCTATTACCTCATAAAATGCTATTTGACCATCGCCTTGTTTTTCAATACCATAAAGAATACCTTGATATTCTACACGGTAATATTTTCCTACATCAAGGTGTTCGATGTCAATATCAATATAGTCTTTGCCTGCTTCTTTCATTACATGAACTTTAGGGGAATTAACCAAATCGACTATTTTCTCTTTTGTATCTATTTCAGAGCTACCTAGTTTGTTCATATTGTTTGTGGTTGGTCCGGTTTTATTTTCGCTTTTTGATATGCTATTACTACTTATGTTGTTTGATATATGTGTTTTCGCACCATTTCAATTAGAAGGTATTAAAAAGCCATCAAAGCAAATTCAATCTTTCTAAATTGAGGATCATCATTATAATAATCAATACTTTGCTAATCTTATTTTTATATTAAAATTAAATAAGACGGTAAATGATTATGCGATTTAATGTTTGTTATTATTCTCTACAAGTAAATATTATGGTTTGGTTAAAGATATTATAGTAAGTAACGATGATGATGATGATGATGATGAAATAATCGTTGCCCTAGTCTAAATCTGAATCATTGTATACTATTTTAATATGATAAATAAAAATTAAATCTAGATTTAAATACCTACTGTGATATTATCTAATTATTTCACTTTTTTTAAATTACTTTAGGGTTTATAGTTTGTGAATCGATTTAGGTGATATCTACATTACATACAAAACTTTTGGCAGGGGTACGCCCATTTTACTTATTCGTGGTAGTAGCAATATTATGGATGTTTGACCATCATTATTATTATAAAAACTTTCACTAGATCAAGTAATTATTTTTGATAATCGGGAAGAATAGGAAATACAACTTTAGGCATAAAACCACCTTTCTATTGAGCAATTTGCAAATTATAGCGCAGGCTTAATAGATGCTTTGAAAATAAAAAAAGCAGGTGTTCTTGCTTTTTTCATGCCTCTTTTATAACCTGGCAGCTTACTCTAATACATCCAGAAAAGGTTAACCAACTTATATTATATGGCGCATCATCCGGTGAACTAGAAGGCATACCGCAAAACTCTATGGTTATTAAAGCTTTATCTGATTTTGAAAATAATCGTAAGGGGATACAAATGCATTTCTATCAGTTACCTTTCCATCTGAATGGATCAATAAACATCTTGATTATCTTCAAAAAATTCTAATATTCTAATATAGCAATTCCCTATAATGAAAATTGGCTTGCAAAAAATTGGAATCGAGTTTGCGATAAGATTACAAAAATAATCCAATCTACACTGATCATAACTGGAACTGAAGATATTGCTGCACCGTCACCTAGTTCCTTACTTTTTGTAGATAAAATTCCATGGGCCTGGCTTATTCGGATGAAGGGAACAGGTCAATGATTAATGTACCAGTATCCAGAAAGATTTGCAACAATAATAGAAACGTTTCTAAATGAAACAAGATCTCATGGTAAAAGACAATCCCTGTGAATGAGCACTTTTCTATGTTATTATATTGATCAAAGTATTTTTTAACTATTAATATGCTAATTCAAATAAAATTTTTAATAATTTTTATTATCATATAAAACCATATTCTGATAAAATCTATTATTTACCCAATAAAGTAATAGAATCTATTTTAATTAACAGTATCTGAATTAATATGCGTAACCTGCATTCAGCAATAAATTTTAAAGTTGATATGATTTGGGTGCTAAAATCACATATTATTAATCTAATCTATTTTATATTTTTATTATAAATTCATAATTATTAAATAGTACAAAAGCTTTTTATTCTTAATGTCTTACAATATCCTCTATAAAAAAAGGATAGAAGAAAGTAATAAAAAGTTTAAATATACTAAAGTTTTCCCTACTTTCGAAAAGTATTTTTTATTATGTGGAAGTTGTTTTTGGATGGCATCGACTTTACCCCATTCTTCAAATGTATATGCAAAGTATTTGAATAGATGTCCTAATTGTAAAGATTGGCTAGATAAGTTTCTAATTAGTAATGATTAAGTTATATGGGAACTTAACACAATATGAAAATACGATGATGATATCGATTACTTTAAATTGTTAATCACTACTGCATTATCTATTATAGTATTTAAGTAACGAATCTTCATTCCATGAACCTTAATAGGATCATTTGAAGTTATCTTTGTAAGGTTGTCGTCTGTTGAGAATATATATTGTAAGAATTTTGAATAAATACCTATAATTTTCTCCTATAACGAAATACTTTTCTCTATTTCTATATATAAAAATATTAATTCTTGAGATTCTTTTTGTATTGGCAGAATAAGGTAAGTATTATAACTCCTACAATAAAGAACGATCCAAATGAATTATAAATTGAAAGTTTTGAATGAGCCGTTCTATAAAATGATATAATAATAAATCTCTCTTTTGCTTGATGATATATCTATTTTTATACAACTATTTTTTTGCAACTATTCTATTTCATTAAACTCATTTTACAAAGTGAGGGCATATTATTTTAAAAAAAATCGAGATCAATTGTTATAATTAGAGATGTTTTTAAGTTCATTTTCTTGTTAATGAATGGAATAATCTTGTTTAAACTCATTTATGGTTAATCGATAAAGTCTCATTTGTATAAAGATTATCAAACTTTTTTATTAAATAAATATGAAATTTTGGTGGAGGGCCTGTTTGATTTATTCGCAAAAGGCCATATTGAAAAATGGATAAATGCGAGGAATAATAAAGATTCAGAAACAGTTACCTCGATGTTTGTAGAAGATATCCAATTCTCAAGTCCAAAATAAAAATAGTACATCCAGTATTAAATTCTAAAAAAATAGATAATAAGAAAGATCTATATACATTATTGGTCTACAGCATTAGAAAAATTTAAAAATCTTCATTTTACTGTAAAAGAATATTTTGTGAAAGGAAATACTTGTGTTCTAGAATATTTTGCAATGTTTGATAAAAAAACTAAATTTTTAGCTATTAGAGAATCATATTTAATGGTGATAATTTGATATATAAAGCAATTGCCTTTTATTGAACCACAAATGGATTTATAATTAAAGACTAGATAGCGAAAAAAATTAAAAAGATTTTCTATACCTATAGAATAAATTAACCACCAACTTACTATATCGGTATTAGCATTTTTTTGTTGTGGTAAACAAGTTGTTTGCTTGTACCTAGTATATCGTTTATCCATATGATGATAAACATCTTTGCCTAATAATTAAAAGCGGTTGAAATTCCTTTGGAATAAACATCTCGGATTATTTCAATCGTATCAGATGAGCAATGAATGAAATCGACAAAATAAGGTGAGAATAAGAAAGACATACAATATTCTAATATCATTTGAATTTGAATGTAGTTATAAAAATAAACTTATTGATCAATGAAAAAATAGTTACTAGAGAGAATATTAGTATTCTATTTAATTTCTTTATCTATTTTTTTCTATACATGATCTCTCTTAGATCCTTTCCTATTTTTTCAATTCGATGATTTTCTATTTTTTGCATAAATTTCTGAAATGATTGTTTTTTCTCTTTCTCATAAATTTCAATCCATTCTTTTGCAAATTGCCCTGATTGAATTTCGTTTAAGATTTTTTTCATATTGTTAATTGAGTTTTTATCAATAATTCTTTCACCTCGGGTAATGCCACCGTATCTTGCAGTTTCACTGACCCTATTGTACATTCCAGTAAGACCGCTGTTGTATATCAAATCAATTATTAATTTTAATTCATGCAGACATTCAAAATATGCTACTTCTGGTTGATATCCTGATTCTATGAGTATTTCAAATGCATTTACAATCATAGATTGTACTCCTCCACACAAGATTACTTGTTCGCCAAACCAATCTGTTTCCACCTCTTCTTTAAAATCCGTTTTAATTACTCCTGGCCTAGTACTACCTATTCCTTTGGAAATCGCAAGCACTTTGTCCCATGCGGTATGAGAATGATTTTGATATACTGCAACAAGAGATGGTATTCCAAAACCTTCTTTAAATAATTCTCTTACTTTTTGACCCGGTCCTTTTGGTGCTACCATTATAACATCTACATTGGATGGAGGAATTATCCATTTCCAATGAATTGCAGCACCATGAGAAAAGCATATAGCAGCATTTTCTGAAAGATATGGCTCGATATCGTTTTTGTATATCCTACCTTGTTCCATATCTGGAACTAAAATGTGTATTATATGTGCTTGTTTAGTTGCTTGACAAACTTCCATTACTTTTTGACCATCATTAACAGCCAGTTCTTTTGATTTACTTTCTTTATGTAGCCCTACAATTACATTTATACCCGAATCTTTTAGGTTACAAGCTTGGGCTCGTCCTTGTATTCCATAGCCAATTACTGCAATGGTTTTATTTAGAATTGGTTCTAATAGTACATCTTTGTCTTTCCAATATTTTGGATGTTTGTTATTTTCGTCTGTATTTGTAAATATTGCTTTTTCAACAGCTCGCATATGTTATTGTTATGAATATCAAAATATATCTTGGACGTCCACGAAATTACTATAAAATGATATTGTAATACAAAGTAATACTAATGATACATGAACAAAATAAAGGCAAGAACTATTTTAAGAACGAAAAGAATACTCTATAAAATTGATCAAATTTGATAACATATTCTATCTAAAAAATAAAACAAAAAATTTATCAAACTAGTATTTCTATCTAATAGGTGATATAAATGGGAAAAAGATATTGTCAAAAAAACTGTCCTTCAGGGAGCCGATATATTGGAGAATATGGAGAGAACAAATTAGTGATGACATTACCCATCTGTATTTCATATGTGGTGTTTAATTAAAAACTATGATTCCTGTATGATTTAATTTTGTTAACAATGATTTTTAAATCAAACATGAGGACTGTCTTATCTAATTTAAAAACTTATGAGATCAAGAGCAAATTTTAACTCTAAAATCTCTTTTTCAATAATGGCTTCATCTGTCTTATCTTTGACATATTTCAATAGTCTTTCGCATGCTTGTATTTGCTCCAATATTATTTCTATCTTATTCAAACATAAGCTATGTACAGATTCTATAAAATAATATGAGATGCTCTTTTTCTCGCTAAAGCCACTAGTCTTAGCCTCTATCAAAAATGGTGCTTCTGTTTTGACAATATTCATATTTATTTCTATATCTCCAATTTATTTTTATCAATTTCTCTTTTTTCTAGTGCAATCCAAATACAAGGATTCTCGTATGAATGATCTAATTTTTGTATTGTGTTATATTTATGATGATAATTCATACATTGTATAGGTAATAATTTTTATAAAAAGTGTATCAAATATGCAAAAGTTGTTCTTTATGTGCTATAATGGATCATCAATGCTATTCTATATCTTTAGTAGTGAATATTGGAAATAATTTTATCATCGAATTTGTCTTTGTATTAACAAAAAGGTTTAATAGTTTTCAAATGATTCTTGGCAAATTTTGTGTATTTTTTTATTATCCGTTAAACTATTGTCATACAAGGTTTATTATTTCAAGGTTACAAGTATTTTTGAATATTGGTTGAATGATTATAGTTTATTCGGTGAATATGTCAAATTATGGCAAAATTACAATAAATTTTGGATCGAGTCCTACTTTGATTTTTTCAATGGTTATACTAATTGGACTAAAAAATGGCTAGAGTATGGTAAAAATCCATCACTAAATCATGCTTTTGGAGTTGTTAGTATGGTAGACGATGTTGATGTTGTAGGTAGTAGTATAACAGATGACAGGCAGATAACTGTTGTATTAAGATATAGTGGAAAAGGCGACTCTCCTTATGTCACAATAGAAGTTGGCGCCATCAAATTTGAATTCCGAGAATTTCCATTAATGTATAAGGATCTTATGAAAAATATGATGAGAGGGAACAACTTCTATAATTTCACTAGTTCAAATCAAGATACAAATGAATATACCATGTCTTTTCCATTTAGGATTCCATTAGAGTTATCAGGAAGCAGTAAAATAATGATGGGGTGGTCATCACCTAAAGCTGTTATGGTAAATTTATCTGGAACCTCAACTCTCAATGATGTTAACCTTATTGGAATTAGGATTCATGATTAATACTGCCAATATTTATTTATTTATTATTTAATGTATTGTTATAGCATTTCTAAAATTTCATATTGCACTAATAGTTATTTTATATTTCATAATAATACAAAATTAATTTATTTTAAAATTGGGAATATATTTAAATTTGTATTTTAACAGATTCTATAGATGAAGATGCATTAAAAGGTGATCAAGTTGTTTATAAAAAAGTTATTAAAATAAATGTGAATTTTATTATGATTTTCAACACCATGATTATGAATCGTAATTATTATATACAAAACAGGTATTAATATTATAAAGGCTTTAAAAATCAATTAATGGATATGTAGTAAATTAAAAGAATTAGAGATTAGTTAGGTACATTGTCAAATCTTACATATATTAAAAATATGCCGGTTTATTATTTCAAAATATAAAGAATGACTTTAAATTCGGTTTCACTGTCTATTTAATATTATGACCATTGAAATCGATGAACATTATAGGAGTATCAGGTGTGAATACTGTTCTAAGATAATAGATAAAAACCCTAAATATTATTATGAACGCCCTAATAGTATATTATCGTCATTAGATGTTTGCAAAGAATGTAGTGATAGACATCGTTTAATATGATTATTCTTCCACCCTGAAAGATGATAATTAATGTGTTCAATTTGGGATGGATGAACCCAAGAGAAAAATCTGTTTAATACACAGAGCATTTTCTTGCCGGTATTATAGTGGTATTGTAGAGAGTACTGCTGATTTAACAACAGATATAAAAAAATATCTCGTATGTCAGGATTGTAATTTTTTAAATAGATCATCATATCCATTTTTTAGATGTGAAAAATAAAAATCATTATTGAAATAATGATTTTCTTAAAAAATGAACCAAATGGCTTTTGATTTTATTCTTTGTATAAAAATATAATACGAATTGTAATATGAGGAAAATTTATTAAACCTGTTTGTAGATTACTTTAACATCGTGATAATTACTTTTTCCTTTGGGATCCATTTTAACAGGTGTAAACTATATGAAGTTCTCTTGTAAAATAATTGTGTTTGTTTAGATATCATAGCATCTTTAGCTTGCTATCCCTAACCATGACAATCAAACAGCAGCAAGTGGACGTATATCCATAATTAAAATCATGGTAGAGCGATT
>JAICXY010000045.1 GCA_025934495.1 Candidatus Nitrosocosmicus sp. | reverse complement strand
ATGCAATAGACTCTTTTAATAAAGTCTTGCAAATGGAACCAAACAACGTCACAGCCATATTTTTAAAAGGTAGTTCATTATATAAAAATGGAAACTATCAAGATGCAATAGACTCTTTTAATAAAGTACTTCAAAACAACACAAATAATTCAGATGCTATGCTATACAAAGGATTATCATTATATAATTTAAAGCTGTATGACGAAGCTATATTACAGTTTAATACAATACTTGCAGAAAACCCGACAAATATAGATGCCATGTTATACAAGGGGCTATCCTTATATAATCAGCAAAAATATAATCAGTCTTTATTATATTATGACAAAATATTAGAAATAGATCCTCACAACATTAATGCCACTAAAGAAGAACAGAAAATACTGGAAATTAAAAAAAATCAATCAAATATTCATACATTAAATAAATGAAATATTACTAAAATCATCTACTAGATATTTTGTTATTTGTTATTGAGCTCAATAGTGTGTAAATGCTTTGTTATATAATTCCTTATTCTAAATACATTTAGCTAACATCAGTTAACAAATCCTGTGAAATATTCTGTCTACAATCAACTTCATGTTAGGAGAAGCGAAATCTTGCTGGGCTTTGATATTATTGGCAACTGGATATGGAATTAAGGAGATTGATAAAGACAAGGTTGGATAGAGAGCTATTTCATTATCCTGATACCTTTCATCTTTTACTGCTTGGTTATGTCAAAGCAATTTCATTTGGCACATAGCCAGACCGAAGAATGTATTGCACAAGGTCATGCTAAAGGGAAAATACCTATTTCCATTCCAGATTAAAGTACAATAAGTAGCGAAGAACAAACAGGTTGAATATCAATATAGAAAATGATAACAAAAACAAGGAAGTTGAAGATGACTATCTCATCATTGCAATAGACAGTACAGGAATAAGGTTACCAAGAGAGGGCAATGGATGGATTAGAGATAGATGGAATGTAAGCAAAAACAGGAAAGGATATTTAAAATACGTATAGTAGTAGATGTGAAGACCAAGAAAATTCTTTTTAGGAAGGTAACCGCAGATGAGAATATCCATGACAGAATGCGTTACCAGAACTGGTTGAATATTATATAATCAAATAAAACAATAGGCTAACTACTTGCTGATGATGGCGCCTATGAAGGTAATGCTATTTTAGATTGTTAGCAGATAATGGTAATTTGTAAAAATGGACGGATAGCAGTGTATACCAATTAGTAGAAGTCGCCTAAATCAAACACACAGCAATATCTTTTTTCTATTAGAAATAAACGCAGTTTAACGAAGACTATTTTTATTACATTACTTTTCGATGATAGAATTATTTAGCGTACTTTTACTAATTGGTATAATCTATGGAAAAAGATGGATTATATATAGAAACAATATTTTCATCCATAAAAAGAGTGTTTGGTGAAAATATATTTTCAGTTAGACTGAAAAATATGATACTGGAAATGATGTTGAAATCATCATTGTATGACAAAATAGTCCCTATTTAGACGATAGGTGACATCTAGTGGGATAAAAGAATCATGCAACAAAGCATTAGCAAATGGAAGAACTATTATCTAATTCCAAACAACAATGCTTATCTCCAAAACAATCAGAAGAGTAATCGTAAAGAAAAGATGTATTAAATACCTTTATCCACATAACAATATAATTCGAAATTGGAACCCAAAATGAGATGCCAAGAAAATATATATTAATGCTACCATATCTAGCAGGAAGATTTAGAATTATTTAATACTCTATCCTATTCTATTCTATATCGTGCTCAATATTGACTATCAAAAAATTTGACCGATTTATTGACCAGTTTGACCGATGAAATGACCTTATTGACCGGGTTTTTGAACACTTTTATATGTGATCTGACCGCTTGCAATAGGAAATTGACCGGCTCTCCACAATCAGAAAAATCAATAGTAATACAAATATATCTTCAAGGCAAATCCATAAACAAATAGCATTTTGAAAATTTGTAGTGGATTTCCTTCAGATAATCAACAAATGTAGCACCGCCATTGAATTTGTCATACTGTCTGAATAGTTGTTTGCCCTCAATGCTTACGGCACCAAAGATGCATGAATGTTTATGTGAATATGCTTCTCTGACTATGGGTCTTTTATTATCATTAATCCAAACGCGTCTTATCAAAGAATCATAAAAAAGAATGATTCGTCCGTAGATATTATAGTAAAACTTTCTTGTTGTTGCTGCTGCTTATCCACAAGCATCTATTCTGTAGTCTTTTTTTGAAAGCCTCTTTCTCTTCTTTGGAAGCTGCTGTATTAACATGTATTTTTCTTGGCACCTTTTGTCTGAATACATTTATGAAGTATGCGACGGTATATGTGAGTATAATGATATTTGATATCACTTTTCTTTATGATTAACTTCTCTACTTGTTTCGTGGATCAGCCCTGTTTGTTTTCTTTTAGCATTGTTTTTATGCCAAAGATATCTTCTTCCGATAACTCCGATGATGGTCTACTACCTGTTCTTGGCTTATTCTTTAATCCTTCTAAACCTTCTTTCTGATATCTTTTTAGCCAAACACAAGCTCATGCTCTATTTCTATACAGATCTGTGGCTACATGAGAAGATATCTTACCTTGATAAATTACACATCCTTTCCTTTGTCTTTACATCTTTTTCATCTCTGTATATCTTTTCAAACGATGTTTTGGTAATTGACAAGGACTATACAGAATGTTAATGCAATCTTCCTAGCTATAAACATATCAAAAATAATTGTTTGTTTAATTATGCTATTTGGTATAGTATTCTAGATCTATGTTATCACTCAAGGTTACCTTTGATTGTCTGTCTTATCCACGTTTTAGGAGTATATTTCTAATCTCCGTATGACTTGAGTCTACAAGATTTTGTTTCTTATTGGATATGTATCCTGCAAGAACATATAATGACCATGTTGAGAAAGGTTGATGATAGCAGTCTCCAGGATTCTTGACCGTTGTAATCTCAACTATCTTTTTCTTTATATTATCAGATATTTTGATTGGTTTGCTTGTATATGTTTTCTGGATATAATACCTTCAATACCTTTATCATTGAAACTATGTATCCACTTTCTTATGTTAACATCATATGGTGATTTGTTATCGCTCTTATTTGAGGAACTGTATATTCTTTATCTTTAAGATTATCTGGATTCAATAACTGGATTCTGTATCGTCCAACTATATCATAATATACAAAATGTTTCTTTGATCATCTGTAATATACTTGAGTGAAGTATTATCCCTCACAATGATAATATTTTAAGGGTTAGCTAAAGGTGTTGTAGTATGGAGTCTAAACATACACATAGTTAGTTTACAGGAAGAAAGCATCTATGTGTTTACATAACTGTTAAGAATCTTTGAAAATAAAATAAATTTTAAATCAATATATTTCTTTCAAATAAAATTGCCTTTATCGGCTATGAAATAAAAAAATAGGTATAATAAGGATCGGAATAATGCTATTCGCATTTGTATTTATAATAGCAATGTCAGATATTTGATTGTGTAATCTCAACTATTATTTGTTTTAGGCGGTTTTTCATCTGCTTCCTCTTTTTTTGTATATAGTTTATCAATAGTAACTTGCATTTGTCTTATCCACCCACTTAGCTCAGTACGAAGAATATCTTCTGTTCTCTGGACCAATTTATCCTTGTTTTCTTTTTTAATTCTTTCTTCATTTGATAGAGATTGCCACCATAATTTTATATTGGATAGTTCTGTTTTTGTTTGGTTGTATTTTATAAGAGTATTTTCTATTTGTTTATATTCTAAAAAGGATACAAATGTTGCAACCAATGTTGTAGTCAATGCTACCCATATTTCAAAATTTACTGCTGCCAAAAATGTTCCTACTCCACCACTTAACAATATCAACCACTGAAATGCTTTTTAGCTGCTTTTCAAGTTTAAATGCAGTATTTTGATAATATGAAAGTTGATCATCTATCCGTATTTTTATATACTGTTCTATTGATAGAGTGCTGTATCCATCATCATCATCTGCAGCACCATACATTTTAGGTGGAAGAGGACCCTCATATTTATAAAGACCATGTAAACTTATGTCTGTTTTCATCAATGAGCTGTTTATATAACTAATTCTGTTTGAGAGTATTTCTTTGGGCTTTAATGTTTTTGGCGATTGATCCCTATCTTTTTCTTGTGCATATAGAAAAGATTTAGTACGATAATGGTAGATCTCGCCCTTTATAGCTTCTGCAGCAGCTCGAAGTAATACCCATTTAGCGCCATACCTAAAGCGATTTAAAGCAGATATCAAGATAGAAACGGTAATTGGTAATGTTATCAAAACATAGTAGAGTAAATTAACAAAGAAAGTAGAGGATGATATTTTAAATTGTGTTTGAATTATTGCAAGCAAAGTAGCCAATATACCAATTCCAAGTATAAACTTTTGAAATAAATTAAAATTACTTTGTAGCTTTTTTGCACTCTCATCATAAATGGCCATATTTTGCCATGCTGATTCAAGCAAAGGATCATAGTTTAGAGCATAAAGTAAAAATTGTTCAAACGATGATTTTTTTTGGTTCGAATTTGAAGGATATAATTTGAGAGAAGGATAGGATATTATCTTCTTCATATTGGTATTTGGAGGCATATTTCCAACATTTTGTTTTTGATTTTTGCAAGAGACAATTTCATCAGCTAGATAACCTGTTTTCTCAATAACGATAAGAGGCCAGTTTTGATTTATACAAAAGAGTACCTCTTTTTTAGATATTTTACCCCCACCTGCCAATATGGCTACAACAGGAGTGTTATCAGCAGCAGCCAAAGAAGTAGCTATTTCAAATAACTTTGTTGTTTCATCACCCCATCTATCCCCTTCAACTAATACAAAATGAGTATGGTTCGGATCTAGAGAAACTTTATGGTTTTCATTTTTATCACTATTTTTAACATCGTGATCTGGATCATTTGAATTTGAAAGAGAAATTAATTCTGCTGGAGCAACACCCAAAATGAGTTTTCTGTTAAGATCTAGTTCGCTGGCCCTTTGTCCCACAATCTCCATTATTCCTGATTTAGTTCCACCATCGATAATTATCGCTTCATTATCTGAAGCATACTGTAAAATACTATCGAGGATTTGATGTAAGATTGTAATTGAAGATAAAGAAACATCAAGGCTACCTGATGCTCCTCCAAAAACTAAAATGACTGACTTTGGTTTGAATGGCAATTTCAAAGTACTGATAATATTTTCTGCAGGTTCGTTAATGGAGGATTTAACTATAATTGCCTTGTTTTTTTGATTGTCATTAGAAAATAAAATATCTAGTTTTTCTAGCTCATTATTTTTTGTTTTGATCGTTGGCTCCATTACTATTTAGAGATATTGCCAAAAGAATGATATAACCATTCTTTATTCTATGTGTTGAAATAATTTGATTGACAGTTATAATAGTTAAAATTTTTCAATATTTTCATCAGTAATTATTTTCAATTATATCCAGTATCTGTTCTATATGGGTGTATCATAAATAAGACGTCAATTTCATTTTGGTTTAGTTCATTGATCATTTTATTTATAATGATGGTTGTATGCAGGAATTGCTGGACCCATTCCATAGGAGACATATAAAATACCAAAAGGCTAAAAACTCCAGAAGAAGTAGAGAGATACTTTTCCGGGCTTTCTTGCTTTTGTCGATTGTACCGAACAGCAGCAGATTCCAAGACCTATCGATAAGAGAAGACACAAAGCATACTATTCTTGAGGCAAGAAGAAAAGATATACTACAGTAAAGAATTAGCTTATGGTTAACGATCATCGTGGTTATATCCTTCATAAGGTCGCATACAAGAAAGGAAAAAGACATGACTATATATTGAGTATATAAAGGGAACCATCCTGCATCCCAAAGAGGTTGTTAATGTAGTTGATCTAGGGTATTTAGGAGTAGAAAAGGATTTCCCAGATCAACTATCCACATTACCTTCCAGAAAGAAGAGAAACCAAAAAGATTTATCACAAGAAGAAAAAGAGTACTACAAAAATCAACCTAGAAAGAGATTAGTAATAGGGCATGCTATTTGTCGATTGAAAAAGTACAGAATACTTGTGCTCTGTTGCATAACTAGTTGTTCTTTGATCATCTTACCTACTTAAGCCATTCTTCAAACAGGTTATCAATAACACTTTTAAAATCATCTCTTTTACCATATTTTGAAACCTAGTTGCAGATACATATTGTCAAACATTGGCTTTATAGAGGAAAATGCAGTTTCAGCCATCCACCTGCATCATACTTTCTTTTCTTCTTCCAATTAGTTGATAAAATTCTTCTATTTCCAAACAATTTTATAATTTCGTTAAACTATTAAAATAAGCAAAAATTACTTTCTATCAGAAAATACTGTAAAATATATATTAAAATAGACAAGAGTATTTGCAATACGTATTGAAAATTAATGCTAGATTTTATTTATACATTAAACAACCAAATCATATGTGTTAATTTTTTCTAGGCTAAATATTATTCTAAAATATCAATAAAATTTAAATTATTAGTAGAAAATTACAATATCTAAATATATTTTCAGAGCAAACCATTGGTCAACTAGACAGATATTTCTATAATAAGGGTGAGTTAAGAAAATACAGATTAAAGAATTTAATTCTTTTTGCAATTATATTGCTGGTCCAAATATCATCAACAAATAACTTTCAATTATAAATCATTAGATTTAGATCTAAACAATAAATATTAAGTATGAATAAATTTTAAGCAATAATGAAAAAAGTTGGAAATATAACGCTATTATTATTAAGTGCAAGTTTATTTTTAATAGTTACAAGTTATTCTAATTCATCAGTACATTTAGCATTAGCTGTTACTGATCCTGTCGCTTTCAATTTGCCAACAACAACAACAACAACAAAAATACCAACAACTACTACTCCTACTACTATCATGACCTCTCCTCCTTTTTCAGACAACATAACAAAAAATACATCATCAAAATCAAACTCAAATTCAGATAATCAATTACTCAATAATTACGAATTAAGTTTTGACACCAAGAATATGACTCACCGATCAGCCCAGCAAGAATGGCAGCCTCATAGAGGTCAAACATCAATCTCTCAGGAATGGTGGTATTTTACTGCTTTGCTACATGATGCATCAGGAAACAAATACCTACTGTTCAATACGCTTTTTAAGAGAGATGGAAAAGATCTTCCAATTGCAAACAGTATTCCCTCCTTGGGAAAAAACTCAACAACAGTTATCTTCCCAGTAGTAGAATTAAGCAGATATGATAATGGATTTCATTATTATAATAGCGATATTGCAATAGTAAATCCAAAAGATATATGGAATTCTAAAAGCCATGCTTTAAGTTATCAAACTCCTCATTATAATGGATCATGGGGATATGTTGGAAATAATATAAATGCAGTATTAAAATCGCAAAATCTATCCTTCTCTTTGAATATGCAGGGAGCCAATCAAGTGATGTGGTCCAAGGATAAATCTTATAACAAAGAAGGATTCATACAAGAAGGGCTCCCCGGAAATGTTAGTTTTTATTATTCACTTCCAAGACTATTCGTCTTTGGAAATCTGACATATATCGATCAATTGGGTGTTCGCAAGACAATGGATGTCTCGGGACAAGGATGGGTAGACAGACAATGGGGTAATTTCAAAACAGATGCATGGGAATGGAATTCTTTTCGATTTGATAATGGCGCAAGGCTAAACCTTTATAATTTTGCAAATGCCTACAAGTCGGGCACATATCAAAAGCCAGATGGTACAATTCAAAGGTTAAGTGACTTTACCATAAGACAAAATGGATATGCAAAGGCACCAAACGGGCAATGGGCGGCTTTAGGATGGAGTTTTGATTTCCCATTTAATATCGAAGGAAGCAAACACTTTACAGTGATACCATTTAGCAATAAAGACTGGATTTGTATGTCTCACAATTTTTGCTTTATTGAGGGTGCAGGCCAGCTTATAGATAACGATAATTCCAAATTGGTGGGGCATTCAGTATTTGAATCCATGGATATTCGAATGCTAAAGAATGGACCTTATGACATTAACCAACACTAGAAACATCCAAACTTTTTTCCATTTATTAAATAATTTATCTTATAAGACACAAATCAAAGATTCGATGAGTGATTGGATAAAAATAATGGCAGGTTCAGAATCACTCTAATATAATATAAAAAAAAACAATATAAACATCGTTCTATAAAAAAAATGTTATTTTATTTACAATATACAGCGATTATCAGGTTTATTCCAATATCTTTACAAAACATAATTCATCATTCATATCAACCGTTGCAAGATCACATTACATGCTTTGTTGCATGATTATTAACATCTCTGATTTTACTACTTTTTTGCCTAAATAGATATCAACTTATTATACAATGATGCTTTCAACTTTATCTCCTGTATCATATTTTTTAATCTAACAGAGTATACATATTCTCCAAATGTTCTTTTTATACAAGAGAACACGGTTTCTATCAACAATCCATCTTTGTCCATAGTTTACGCGGTCCTGTTTCCATCTTTGCAAATTATTTCTTTGTCCCAACACTGATAAATTTCTAAGGATATAACCTGTTTTCAGTTTAATTCTTGCATTCGTTCTTACTTTAATACAATGTTGGATTCCGTTGTCTCCTAGATACCTAAAAATATTATTACTATCGTAAGCACCATCATCAGTAAATAATTTGCCTATCGCTGTTGTTGACATGCCGTTTGATTTTATAATATTTTCTTCAACTTATTCCGGTAATGCTTTACTATCATGAACAAGTTCAGTGGTAACCTTTATTGACAGAATTTTCTTTGTCTTCACATTAACGGCTACTATATGTATTTTTAAATATCTTTTCTTTCTCACATCCCATTTATCTCTCATCCATTGGCCTCTGTTTGTTACCTTTATTCCGGTACTGTCTATTGCAATGACAATGTATTCGTCTTCAAATTCCTTGTTTTTGGTATCACCTTCGTTTTTTTTGATATCTAGCCGATTTATCCTTCTATTTATTGTTGTATAATTGGGGATAGAGGGCAATTTTCCTTTAGCATGGCATTGCGCTATTCCCTCCGTTTGCCTATAAGGAAGATGAAAGTATGCCTTGGCGTATCCAAGCAGTAAAAGAAGAAAAGTATTAGGATAATGAAATGGCGCTCCAACCTTATCTTTGTCCATCTCTTTTAGCTCTGTATCCCAGTTGTTAATGACATCAAAGCCTAGCAAGATTTCTCCTCTTCCAACTAAAGATTGGTTGTAGGAGGGCCAGTTCATACAATTCGTCAGAAGAGTAATCGTAAAGAAAAGATGTATAAAATACCTTTATCCATATATCCATATAATTCGAAATTGGGATTCCAACAATGAGATGCCAAGAAAATATATATTAATGCTGCCATATCTAGTAGCAAGATTTAGAATTATTTAATACTCTATCCTATTCTATGCTATATCGTGCTCAATATTGATTATCAAAAAATTTGACCGGCTAAATGACCGTATTGATCGGGTTTTTGAACACTTTTATATGTAATCTAACCGCTAGTAATAGAAAATTGACCGAATCACATTCATATTATAAATTGAATTCAAAAATATATCTACAAAGGATATCGTCAAAGAAAAAGTAACTAAGAAGATATTTGGCGTTTGTATTTTAGGAGACAAAGACAATATAGATTCCAAAAAAATAAAGAAAAAATAAATGAGCACAATCTTGATATAATTTCAATCAAAGGTATCGGATATTTAATCATAATAATCGGCATCATAAATGCCATGATTTTCTACATATGGATTAAAGACGATGTAATTCATAGGACATGACTCTTAATATCTATCATTTGCAACGCTAATAGCTAATTTAGGATGTGCATTAGTCCCATCAATATTGGCAAGCAGGTTCCCCACTCACTTAAGAATTACTGGATCAAGTTTAGCATATAATGGTGGCTTAACAATCAGTTTTGCTTCACCATTTATTATTATGGAATTTTATTTGAGCATTAAAAGTGAATATATTATATTAATCACCATGATTTTAGGTGCAATATCTATGATAATTGGTTCAAGGAGATTGATGACTCATGAAAGAGATTCCTAATGGACATTATTAAATCCGAAATCTATTACATTTATAATATAATTTAAACTCAAAAATATTAACAATGATTATACAGTGTGAAGTAATTCTTTAAATGACCTGATCGTTAAAATTTTAAATCTTGTTATTTATCCAATTAATATATTTGATTAAGCAATATTCATTTTCCTTTTTTTAATTAAGATAATGGATTATAATCAAATAATCCACCATACCAAATAATCTAAATTCAGGGAGGGATTTTTAGCTTACCAATTAGCAAACGTTCACTAAATTGCATTTTGTAACAAATGGTTTATACTATCAAGATTGAATCTTTATTCTAAATATCTAGATATTTGGCAGTCATAAATCATTTTATAACCATCACAGGACAATGAGCATATGTTACTATAGATGAGGCAACACTTCCTAAAAATAATTTCTTAAATCCGGTTCTTCCCCTGGTCCCTACAACAATCAAATCAATTTTTTGCTCCTCAGCATACTCTATTATCACATAGTCTACAGGCCTTGCACTGTTAACTAATTCTGTTTTCAATTGAACGTTGTTTTCTTTTGCATGCTGAATGAAATTTTCAAACCAATTTTCTGCATCTTTTATAGATTTATTATCAATTTTATCTTCAATTAATGATTTACTTAATACATCTTTTTGTGACAGATGATCTGATGCAGGAATATAGGTAACAGTAATTGCAAATAGTTGGGCTCCGAGTAACTTTGCTAAATCAAGAGCATATTCTGCAGCTTTGAAAGAATATTCTGAACCATCTATTGCTACTAGTATGCTTGAAATTTTTCTATTTGTTACATTAAATGGGGTGTAATGGGACAATAGTACCATAATATAAATAGCAATAAGAATAAAAAGTTGATCTATTTTCAGATTGTTAGATGGATACATAAATAATTTCTGCGATAACAAGAGAATATCTTGCAGATGTTTGGTCTGAAAGATAAATCAGAAAAATAAAAAATATAATCAACATACGCTAAAGGCGCCCCTATTTCTGAATGTTATATATGAAGAGTGACCTCGGATAGAGGTTTAGAGAAGTGAATAGAGCCTTAAAGATTACAAAAACTATATTATTATTTTGATTTTGGATACCATATACGTTTTAATGACAAAATCATTTTTATATTGTAATTAACACCATAATACAACAAAGTTCATTCGCCGAACTATAGTTTACTATAGATATCATATGTCACAACATTATTGACAACATATTGGAGATTTGATTTTTAAATTGCAATTAAGACAAATTGATTTCATAAATCCTAAACATGGAGAGGGATTCAACAAATATGGATTATATACATCGTTAATCCATTTAGCCGTATGTCTGAAACCGTTGCTAGTCGAACCAAGCCCGAGAACAAATCCATTGGAATCTCAACCTGTAAATTTGAACATCGATCACAAAAGTTAGAGAATCTATAATATAATGTGATTTAATTTACCAATTATCTTAACTATTTAAACTATTTAAATCGAGCCAATCTAGGTCAAGGCTTCCGATTTCGTTTAATATATTATTGGATGTAAATGATAAGACTAGATAGATTTCTTATAATAATCAAAGGAAAGCCCAAACCATATACTAAAAGGTATAATTATAGAGTATTAAATATTTAGGAAAAAATCTATACCTTTAAAATAGGTTAACTCTTTTCCATATATTATTAAGTCATAATTAGTTAATATAATCACAAATTGAATGATACATCAATACCTAGTTATAATGATTAATTGAAGATAATTTTTATGTTCTATTACGCTTGTACTGGAATTTATTAAAAATGACGGTTTTTTTGACGGTTTGACGGAAAGAATGACGGTAAGGACAATTAAATGACGAAGGTACAGAAATTGACTTATTTTTTTATTTATAAAGATTTTTGATATATACAGTGATGTATAAAAGGTTGGTAGTTTCTAATCCTTCCATTCATTATATCTCTAATAATACAGGGGTATCTTAATGGTAAATCCAGAGACCAAACAGCTAAAGAATTAGGGGTATCTACAGGTACGGTCTCAAATATAATTAAAGATTGCAAATTGAGAATAGGGATACCCATTGTTGAAATACTACAAGACTTGCCGTTTTAGTTAAAGAATCAGGTATCCCCATAGAACAATGTATAGAAGATACAGAATATCTCAAATTGCTCTGTTGCATAACTAGTCGTTCTTGTCAAATTTACTTCAATATGACCAATCTTCTAAACAAGTTATACAAAGACACTTTTAAAATCATCTCTTTTACCAATTTGAAACCTGGTTGCAGATGCATGTTCTCCAAACATTGACTTTATGGAAGAGAAAATAGTTTCAGCAATCATCCATCTCCGTTCATACCTTCTTTTCATCTTCCATTTGAGATCTTTTTTGTTTGAAACTCAACTTCTCTATTTCTTTCCTTATTGTTTTTGAACGAGATGATTGTAGAATTATTTCTTACCTTAATTGAAGGTTTAATCCTTTTTTTTCTTTTGTAAATATTTGAAATTCTCATTACTATAATAGGAACCATCACCTAATGCTGATTTGATTTTAATATTGTTCTTGCTTTTTATTTTCAAATAGTTCAATCAACTTTGGCATAATTTGTCCATCATGCGCCTTCTCATCAGTAACTTCTAAAGCAATAATATTTCTTTGGTATTGATATCTACAGCAATATAGGTGGATGGATTTTTAGATAGCCTCTCTTTTTTTTAATCAGCCATTTTTCTTGCATCAATTGGCCTCTGTTTGTTACCTTGATACCGGTACTGTCTAACACTATGACAATGTCATCATCATCATCTTCTGACATCTTGTTTGATATCCAATTTGTTTACTCTTCTGCAAATCTGTGAATAACTAGGATGAACTGGAAGATTCATTCCTACAGTAGCTTTTATGATCCCCTTGGTTTATCTATACGAATGGTCATCCATTTGTTAATATTGATTATGCATGAGATCTTATCTTTTTCATTAGATCAAGTGCGTCATTTTCTCCTTTTTTTATCAAATCATCTATAGTTCTTTCCGTGAAATCAGTAATTTGACTTGCAACGCTATGATCATCATCTTTTCGCTCTATGCGTTCTACAGTAATTTTGAATCTTCTTTTCATTAAATCTTTATATTTTATTTTTTCCGTTTTTGGCAAATATGTAAAGAGAGTACTTTCAGCATTACATTCAAAAATTTTCTCGATATCGTTTCTCCACCCCTTTTCATTACCAGTTTCAATAAGTTTCTCAATTATGGTGATATAATCTGTAAGAAGTTTTGCTACCCATTCTTCGTAAGTAGTCTTGTCGCTATATTTTATATTCTGCTCCCTATTCCTTACCGAATCATAATCTTTTTCTAGAATATTTTTTTGTCTTCTAGGATATACATTTATCACAAATGCATCTAAATCTGGAACTCGTTTACCACCTTCTTTCATCCAAATCGATTTGGAAAGATCATCGTCGCCTATTTTGTATTCCCAATATGCTTTATGTTCCTCCATCAACTCCTTGAGAGGAGTATTATTTAGAATAATGCCATCCCAAAACTTACGATTTTCTATAATTTCAAAGTCATAAAATAATGGAACTGCTGAACTAGCCATTATGTGCTCAATTTTTAATCCTTCGGGATATTGTAACTCATAATCAAATCTTTTTTCTTTTTCGTTATAAGGATACATAGTTTTCCGAGATCCGTCTGGTTTCTCATAACTATCAAAAGTAACAGTCGATCCATTTTCTACATCTACACTAACTACAAGAAGTCGAGGCTGAGGATCGTTTTCATTAAAGGTGGTTTTTATTGGAAAAGTTACGCCATTCTCTGGATTCTGAATGCTTTCTCTTAATCTTTTGTTATCGTACATCATCCAGGTGTTTTCTTTGTCTTTAAATCTCTTGTCATATATTTTTTCAGGCTCAGAGTATATTTTATCGAGCCCAAATTTTAAAGATATTTTTCCAAAAAGATATTTTTCAAAAGCCTCCCTAGATGCTATATCCTTATCATGATTATTGTATGCATTTTTCCATTCTATTATCATGTCCTTAGAATCAATAGTTTTAGGATTTTTTAGAACTTGATCGATGTTGATAGAAGGTGAAGACAAATATTTCCAAAAATCTACAAGACTCTCCGCTGCAAAGTTCCAGGCTAAAGAGACATTTAATCCATCCTTTCTTTTTTTTAAAAATTGACTTACTAATACAGAACCATTTATTGCACCTATTGAGGTTCCTATAATTATATCAAATACTGGCCTTTCTACTTTGCCTTCTTTTTCATCTTCTTTTATAAATTCTTTACACAATCCATAAATGGCCCCTGCTTCATAGGCACCCAATGCACCACCACCTTGTAAAACAAGTGCCCTTTGCTTCTCAGGATTAGACACATTAGTCAAAGAAGATACTGCCTATATTCAAGGTTTTCATAATTAGATCGTATAATCGCCTATAAGATCCATGATGATGACCTGTTAGAATAATTCTTTAAAATAAACTAGGATTTTGATAATATTGCACAACATTCTATTTGAATAATGCTATTAAAATTTTTAGTATGAGTAATTTCACCTTGATTTGACAGATTCTTTGTAGCGAACTCCTTAACACATTGATAATGAAAATACATTTGATGATTACAAAAAAAATGGTATTACTAACGGTTTTAATTGCTGTAGCAGCTATGTTTGTTTCTTCCAATGCTCTTGTAAATCCATTGTTAGCTAAAACAAGCAGTAGCAAAGTAAATACCAGTCCAGTTCAGGATGACTATAAAAATTTCCAAAAGTGTCTCTCTAATTCTGAAGGTACACAAGGGTTTGCTACAAAACAACAGATTAAAGATTGTTTTAATCCTATTTATCTTCCATCAAACATCAACAAACCAAGCACAAATCCATCACAAGCTGACTCCTCAAATACAAATCCAACCGGTATTGATTTCTCAAGCCCTGGACCCATTAACGGTTAATACTGTAGAATAATTGTAAAATTCGAATTCTGAATTTAAAATGGAATGTAAATTTAAAAATTTTTCCTTTTTTTTGCTTTTATATTAAAGACTATATAATGATTTGAATAATTTTGGGAAATTGGATATTCCTAGTTTAACTATCAAAGATAAATATCCAAGCATTGCTTGTTGTATGATTCAAAAAACAGTTATCTAAAACTATATTTTAGGAAGGACAAAACTATCTAATTTCAACTGTTTCCATGATAATTCTGTAACAAAAGGTTAACAAATGCAGACCAAAATAATCCTGTAACAAAGCATATACGCATTAGATTTTTTGTTAAATTTCTGGAAACAATATACACTTCAAAGTATAATGCATATATTTTTTCTTTCTTTGTCTACAAGTTTTTTTGGTATCTGCTTTTGTTAAGTTCAATCCATAAAAGCAAGACAATCTTGAAAATATTTCTCTACTTCCTCTGAAATTTTTAGCCTCTTTGTAATGTTGTATATCTTTTGTGCAATTGATATATACTTCTAATCTCAATCTTTTGAGAGTCTATATAAATAACTTATCAAGATCAAGTATAAAGCGTCTAATATGTGAGATGATAATAGGCCAAAAACATTACAAATCTGTCTTCTATATCTAGCATACAGAATCTATCTATAGTACCGTACTTTTGTTCTCTTTTCTTTTGGTTTGCATAATATCACGATCTTGTATTTTTCCTATTTCTTTATAGTAAATACCATCAAATTCTTGTAATCAGATCGGAAACCATTTGAAAAGATTTGGTTTTCTAGTAGCCTCCCTCTCGTATGAAAGCAAAGAGCGAATAATTATGGAATAAACAATATACATAACGCCATGTACAAGTAAATAAACAAAAGATCCAGCATCATCATCAACAAACCATTTAATAAATATATTTACCAAATCAGGTACCCAGTGTCTGAAATCTCTATCTCCTCTTCTGGTTACACCAATATCTACAATTATCGTGGATTCGTCTATATTATCCATAGAAGAAAATAATAACAAGCAGTATTATGGACTGATAAATATGTTAAGGTTCTACTTCGCATAACATGAATAGATATGTTCTCTATTGCAATTCTCACATACACAGAAATAGTCAAAAGATATTTACTATGCCATCATGATTGGAAACTAGAAATT
Organism: Candidatus Nitrosocosmicus sp.; assembly: GCA_025934495.1. Lineage (GTDB taxonomy): Archaea > Thermoproteota > Nitrososphaeria > Nitrososphaerales > Nitrososphaeraceae > Nitrosocosmicus. Next base: position 12,008 of record JAICXY010000045.1, on the reverse strand, counting down.
ACTATGGCTTTAATTATATTACAAGAGAATTATCAGAAGAAAACACAAAAACGGGAAAATATTAAAACGAGGTTCAACATAGTTAAGATAATGCATGTTTGTTCAATGTACACTTGTTACTACAATAAAATATGAACCTATTCTGAGTATTGTATGATAAAATAAATAATAGAGAAGGTTATGCTAGTTCATAGTTATAGCAACTACTGCAAAATAATCCTTGTTATTATATGTTTATGCGGACTAGATACGAACTATATAAGTATATAGACAAGCAAAAATATGAGCAAAAGCTACAGAAATTAAAACTAGATCATGAAAAATTTTCCCATATGCGATGAGATTCTCATGAAGGTATTTAATTACAATAGAATAAAGTTATAACTGTGGTATTTTATAAATTGCCCATTAATATAGAAATATACCTTCTCTCACAATTTATAGTTGATGATTTATATCTTTTTAAATTACAATATCTTTAAGTTATGCTCATACGATTAGAACAATCATTTATTGAAACTTTACAAAAATTAAACGAAAATTTTACAGAAGCTGAAAAGAGCGCATTAGCTGCAAGCATCGAATCAAAATATGATATTATACTAACCTTTATAAAAGACCATGAAAATAAGAATGTAAATTTAGAACCAAAAGTAATTGAATTGGGAAATATTGGTTCTAGATGTTTTAGCTTAACTCTGTATAACAGCATGGATTCAGAGAATGATGATATACCATTATCGATAACTCAACTATTGCCTACTATTTCACCTATTCGTATAGATATTATGGCAAAATTACAGTCGCGACAACAATCAAATGATGCTGATTCGGGTTATTTGAAAGCTGGACAAGTTTATGATGATGGTGATATTCATTCTAAATATGTCAATGAAATGGTAGAAGAAGATGAAGGAAGACGTCCGATGACATAAAGTTAAATAAATTAGTTTTAGTCAGAAATCAGATACCGATTTTTCTAATATTATTTTCCATTCATTAATAATGGTCGAGATTCTTAAATATTTCCTTCAGAGTGCTTTGTTGCATGATTTCCCTTTTCTAAATACATTTAGCTAACATATATCAACAAATTCTGTGAACTGGCCCACCTAAACCAATCTTTGGTTAGAAGAGGCGATCAAATTATACTGGATTTGATGTTATTAACAATCGGGATACAGAGCTAAAAGAGATGAATAAAGATAAGGTTGGAGCGCCATTTCATTATCCTAATACTTTTCTTCTTTTACTGCTTGGATATGCCAAAGTAATTTCATCTTCTTTATAGACAAACCGAAGATGGAATAACACAAGGTCATGCTAAAGGAAAAGTAGTACCTACTATTCCCAATTATACAACAATAAACATAGAAGAATAACAGATTAGATATAAAGATAAACGATACAACGGATAGCAAAGAATTCAAAGATGAATACAATGTTATAGCAATAGATAGCACTGGAATAAAGGTTACTAATAGAGGCCAGTGGATGAACGAAAAATGGCATATAAAAGATAACAACAAGAAAGGATATTTAAAAATACACATAACAGCAGTTAATAATATCAAAACCAAGAAAATCCCCTCAATGAAAGTAACTGATGATGATGAGCATGTCCATGATGATAGTAAAGCGTTACCAGGATTGGTTGATGATATTATAAAATCAGATAACATGACAGGAACAGCTGGAGCAATTGGCAAAATCATTGCTGATGATGGAGCTTATGATGGTAATAATATTTTCAGATATTTAGGAGATAATGGAATACCTTGTATTAAAGTTAGAAAAAATGCTAGATAGAACCAGATGATTGGAAAAAAGGAAATATCTTTAGAATTCTATCAATTATTGCACAGAAAAATAATTTACAAGGATGGAAAGAGGATAGCATTGTAAGATATGGACAAAGATGGATTGTTTGCCAAAACCGTGTTCTCTTGTATAAAGAGAACGTTTGGAAGTATGTATAGTCCGTTAAACTGAAAATATGATACAAGAAATGATGTTGAAAGCGTCATTGCATAACAAAATGATATCTGTTTAAACAAAACGGGTAATAAAATAAGATTGTAGGAATCATGCAACAAAGCATCTTAATTCATTTACAATAGATCTCTTGCATAAGTAGACCGTTAGAAAAATTTCTAATGATAGATACATCTTGATCGTAATCAGCAAATTAAAATGTAAATATTACACAATATAATTGATATGCTGCAAAATTTTGAGGAGTCTAATTATGTGATCTAATCTATAATGTTCTAGAAAGTTCTATTAAATTGTTTTTTATTTTATCATAATGTAGTTTAATTTCTTTTTTTCTTTATATTTTTGTCGGTAGAATAATGACGGATATAGTGAAAAGTAGATTATCTGTTGCTGCTCCTAAATAGAGTATAGCTTTAACTGTTTTTCTAATCATGCAACAAAGCAACCTGTGACTGGATTGCAAGAACCTTGGTCAATTAATTTGAGTATTTCTATAATATAATGAAAGAAAATTTGACTACAATCGTAGGAATAAAAACAAAAGAGGGAGTTGTACTTTCATCAGATAAAAGAGCGAGCAAGGGATTCTTTATCGGTTCTAAGATAGTACAAAAAATATCCAAAATAGATGATACGTTAGCAATTGCAATTGCTGGGCAATTATCCGATGCAGAACATTTGATTAAAGTTGCAACTGCTGAAAGAAAATTAATCGAATTAAGGAGGGGATTCCCTTTGAGTGTAAGAGAATCTTCAAGGCTGATTGCAAATCTGGCATATGCTGGCCTTAAGAACTACCAGCCATATTATGTTGAGCTCTTGGTCGCAGGGGTTGATTCCCAAGGTGCTCATGTAAATGTTGCGGATATGAGCGGTGCAATAACTAATGAAGATTACGCCGCATCTGGTTCTGGTGCTCCAATAGCATACGGTGTTCTTGAGAGTCTATATAATAAGGAAATGACTATTGAAGATGCAAAAGAAGTTGCAAAAAAAGCTGTGCTAGCAGCTATGGAGCGAGACCCAGGCTCTGGGAATGGAGTAGATGTCTTAATTATTCCAAATTTGGTAGCAATAAAGCAAGTTAGATAATAAGGTAGATGTGATAGAACATGTCAGAGGATAATAATAATCCAATAGGATCGCAACCTAACTTTGGAAATAACAATAGATATCCATATTATTATGGGCAGGGAGGTAGATTAGTATTAGTAGATAGTGCAATAGAAGCAGTAAATAAAGGATCAACTACCATTGGGATAAAAACTCCGGAATTTGCATTAATTTCTAGCCACATTAAACCCACTTTGCCTTTAGTGGATCCTAATGAAAAAATATTTATTATTGATAAACACATTGGGGCAACAGGAGCAGGATATATAGCAGATATTGAGCAATTGATTGAAGAAATAAGGTTACAAGCACAGAAACATAGACTATCGTTTGAAAGTTCCATAGATATAAAATCTATTGTAAAACATCTTAGCACTTACTTGCATACCTATACAATATATGCTGTTAGACCACAAGCTGCTTCAATAATAATTGCAGGTGTAGATGAGAGCGGGATTCAATTATACCAAGTTGATCCGAGTGGAACTTATCTAAAAGGTTCTGGATTTGCTATAGGTTATTCGTCGGACATTGCTTTGGATGTAATTCAAAAAGGGTACAGTAAAAATATGACTACTAAGGAAGCATTGGAATTAACTAATGATGCAATAGAAAAAGTAATTGGTGAAAAATCTGTAGTAGAATCAGGGATAGTTACATTAGGAGAGGGTTTTCAAAGAGTATGAGATATTATTTTATTTAGAATGACTTTTTAAATAAAATAATAGGGCAATTTTTCATTTCTAATTTAATATGCCGATTTTAAAACAAAATATATAGGTCAACCGAGATCAGGTGAATACAAAAAAAGTAGTAGAGTATTTTTGATATATTCAAATGTTGAAGAAACCTGAGAATGATTATTTATTTGATTTGTACTTTATCTTATTAGTAAAAGTAGTTGCATATTCCTTTGGTATTTCGCATTCTTCTTGTAAATTACTTTGAAGTATTTTCATAATCTCATTCACTATTCTATTTGAATATAGCATTGCTTCTATCTTTTCTTTATCTGAAACAGCATTACACTCTATTACTATATACTCTGATACAATATTTACATTAATTTGAAATAAATTATTATTACTGTATTTGTTGATTGCTATCCATTGAAGAGTTAAAGCGGTTTCTTTTTTGATTAAACCAAACCATCTTAAATCACCAAACCATTTTCCGATTAAACGATTTGCTATCAATTCAATACTAGTCTTAATCGGAATACGCATTTGAATTAATTGATTAAATCTTTTTTTTGCTTTGGTTACTTCTATATTTTCTTCTTCTACTAGTTGACTGTTTTCAAAGGCTTTTGATGTAAACATATTTTTTTTAATTAGTTTGTATCCTGTAGGTGATTTTTCAACAAGTTCTAAATATACGAGTCTTTTTAATGCTCTTGCAAGGCTCTGTTGATGAATATCGAGTTTTCTCTGTATTGCTTTAAAGGAATAAGTCGAACATATTTCTTCATCCAATAATGATAGAATTTTTTTGTCGTTATTATGAAGATCATTAATAGATAAAGGATATGAATCTTCATCTGGACCTAGCTGGTACTGTAACAGTTGCAATGGCCCATAACTATCATTTGCCCTAATTGTAATTTGATTTTGATTTTTACTATAATATTGCATTAAATAAGATAAACTGTGAAAATCCATGTTACTCTTTATAATAACTCCTGGCATCGTCAAGTTGGATGTTTGTATATTTTTATTCATGTCATAATCCCATAACTACGATATAAATTATAATTTAATGTAAAATCTTTCCTTTATACAAATATCAACTTCATTATTGGATGATTTTTTTTCCAGTTCCATGAGAAAAATTGTACCTATTCCTACTAAATACTTTAGTTTTGGATTATTGATATTATTGCATTTGAAATTATAATCATTAAATTCTAAAATAATGGAATTAAAATTGAAGAATATTTGCTTAACTTCAAATATAAATGAAATAAATAATAACCAAATAACAACAATTGAGTAAAATTGTGGATGTGAGAAAATATATGTACTGCATGCTAAAAAATTACTATAACTAAAATTATAATAAAAACTTTAACCGAGAATGAAATTTCTAAAGTAGTAAGTTTGCAAAAAGAATCTTTTGCAGATATGGCAATTTACAGTGTAACCTGGTCAGATTTTTCCCTTAGAAACCATATTCACATATTCCCACAAGGTCAATTATATGCAGAATTTGATGGAAGATTGGTCGGTTCATGCAGTAGTCTAATCGTATCTTTAAAGACGGATTATGAAGATCATACCTGGAGTGATATTACAGATTATGGATCGTTTTCAAATCATAACCCCAATGGAGATAGTTTGTATGGAGCAGATATATCTGTTCACCCCGATTTTCGGCATAAAGGTATTGCAACAATGCTGTATAATGCAAGGAGGGATTTAGCAATAAAACTAAATTTACGAAGAATAATAGCCGGTGGACGATTGTTTAATTACTGTAAATTTGCAAATATTATGTCAGCAAAGGAATATGCAAATAAAGTAGTAAATGGAGAACTTGAAGATCCGGTTTTATCTTTTCAAATAAAAAATGGATTCAAATTCATTAAAATACTTTCAAATTATCTTTATGATAAACGATCTTTAAATTATGCTAGCTTTGTAGAATGGTTAAATCCTGCATACAAAGTTTAATGTGAATATTAAAATGTCAATTATAGATTGTCATATACATCTTAATATTTATGATAAAATAAATAAAACTGAAGAAAAGATTCCATCATTACAAGAAAGACTTGATGCATTACTTGAGACTATGGAAAATAACAATATATCTTATTCTCTTTTACTATCATCTTACAAAGTTGATGTAAACAGACCCTCAACAGCTCAAGTTATCGACATTGTGGATAAAAACAATAGTAAAGATAAACTAGGTGTAGTAGCAGGATTTACAATTGACAATCATACTCAGGAGGATTTAAAAAATTATAGACAATGGTTAAAAGATGATATTATTAAAGGTATAAAACTTTATTGTGGATATGAACATCATTATCCATATGATGAAAGGTATCAAATAATCTATGATATGTGCATTGAATTTGGTTGTCCATTGATGATTCATACAGGAGATGCATTTTCGCATCGAGCCAAGATAAAATATTCTCACCCATTGAATGTGGATGATGTAGCTGTAGATAATCCGGAGTTAAAAATAGTTATGTGTCACATAGGAAACCCATGGATAACTGATTGTCAAGAAATATTGTATAAAAATAAAAACGTATATGCGGATATTTCGGGTTTGATTGTTGGAGATTTTACATTGTCTGGTGAAATACACTATGCAAATAAAATAAAAGAGATATTAAATTATGTGGATAGTCCGCATCATTTATTGTATGGAAGCGATTGGCCGATTTCCAACATGAAATCTTATACTAACTTTGTACAAAAACTTGATCTTGATAAAGAATCTTTTGATCTTTTAATGTTTAAAAATGCAAAAAACATTTTCAAAATATTTCTTTAATATTTTGGATGAAATGATTTAAATATCATATTTTTAAAATCTAATGATTACTCCTTTCGATTCATTCATTCAAATATTAAAAGTACGAAATGTGTTTGTGTGTTACCGTGGAGAGTTTTCTATCTTGAATTATTGAATAATATGGAGCATTCTGTTTTTACGATATATTGTTTCGTGGAATTCACAACAAATATCCTGGTTCTTAAGAGTCTTGCATTGATTTTTTGTATCTGATAAAAAAGTGAATAAAAGAGCGGAATATGTTTGTAGTATCTACGAGCGGCTCCTATCCAACCTTGCAGAGGAATATGGCAAACATCTTGTTTCAACCGAAGATGATGCCAAATGGTATCCCCCACAAGCGTGCAGGTTTTGAAATTAGATCATCGCCTTCTTCTTTTGCATATATATGAATGAGAATAGCAACATCATTATCGAGAAAACTATTAGAATATCAAGGATAGAACTAAAAAAAGTTTTGATGAATATTTTCCTTGCAGAAAAAAGACCAAATGTAGACTAGACATGTAAAACAATGGCTTTATGTGTTTGCTCAGTAATATTATAAATAAATAATGGCTTCACTTTACAGCGACCCAAATAAATATACAAAATAGAGCGAAAACTACAAAAAAGAAAATAGTGTCTTGGAAATTACTTGTTGTTGAAATTCTTTTTTGTTTGAAACCTAGGCAAAATGCAAATTTCAGATTTGAATTCAAGAATACATTAAATTATGTAAATACGTAAACATATCCAATAATTTAAATAATAATTGTAGAGTAAATAAAATTTTTTATTTAAAAAAATTTTTAAATAAATTTGAAAAGAAATTTCCTGAATTATTATTTGCAGTAGGAGCAGAAGCATGTAATTGAATATTAAATGAAGCTAATGCAAAGCCTGAATTATTTTTGTACAATTGTACTATAATTTTATTTTGTAAAGTATTTTGAAAGATATAATTTACAAAAAACTTTCCATCAGACAATTTTAGATTGCCAAATTTATATAATCCACCTTCGTTATCCAGTACAGTGACAAAAGCTGTTATGTTATTGTCATATCCTGAACCATTCAAATGATTTACATAAAATAATATTTTTGTTTGGTAATAAATTATGGGAATTTTTGGTTCAAACTGCATGGTTATATTAAGATCAGTTGATTTACTGACCCAAGAATAAATATAATTGCTAATATTATTTCCTATATATTGGGAATAAACTATTTGGGAATTGGAAACAAAAATACCTGAATTTGTTATTAACCCTAAGGCCAAAATTAGTTGTGCCGATATTATCGCCGATCTTTCCAATAGTTGTCATCTTTTATGTTATCTTAAAAACTTGATTATTTTATTATTTTATTTTTTAACATTTATTTTATTGTAACATAATATATTATCCTATAGTTGCTTATCCATTCATATTCGATTAAAATTTTACTAACACACCCAGCCAGAGCGTGATTGTACTTTGACCATTTCGTATGACATTTAAAGATATTACCCAAATATAAATAGATTAAATGTCATGCAGCAAAGCATACCAAAAATACATTTCATCTATCCTGGGGATAGTAGATGAATATTCATGGCAACTCAATTTCAAAACATGATAAAATAGATGGTGATAAAAGTATCTTTTTCTAATACGTTTAGAAAAATGGCATAAACAATAGAAAATTAATTTAAGAGACCAGATATACAATAAAGTAGTAAGATACACTCCGCCAAAAACTTTGGGAAAAGGATAATATGCATATACGCTCAATCTCTTTTACTACGGATGTTTGTTCTATAGCATCTATCCAATATCCGCCTTCTGTCAATAAAGAATCCAATTTCTTCCATTAATAACACCAGGTTCGACTAAATCCTATACAAAAATCTTATCCTCGGTGATCAATTTGGCGGGGCAGCTGTTTGTGCTGCTGGCTACAGAATCTGGTATATATTTTATTAGATATCTTAATTCTTGTAGTTTCATATCAATCTTAAGAATAATACGAGACCATGTTGATTCAAGGCCTTGTCGGATTCATATCCACCACCCACATCATATTTTGTAACTGCTATAAACTGTTAAGTGATCCTGATGATAAAGGTACATGGGTATTTCATTGTTCTGGTAATGATGCTTTTTCAGGCTTAACATATTAATCTATTAGGAATGGGTTTGCCTTGTTATTCATAATTACAAACAAATCAATTGAAGATTATGAATAAAAGATTATTAAGAAATAATAATCAAAGAAGTCTGTTTTGAAATATATGGTAATGTTAATTCAATTTGATGGTTAGAAAAGGTTGAATGACATGGAAGAAAAAACAATTTACAATGATGCTTGGGTTACTTTGATAATACTTAGCTCACTTGCACTTATAGCTATGTATGGAGAGACGATGCTTATACCTGCTATTCCTATCTTGGTAAAAGATTTTAAAATTCCTTATAATACATCTTCTTGGATACTTACAGCATATTTGATAGCCGGTGCAGTAATGACTCCGATTATAGGTAAACTATCTGATATCTATGGAAAGAAGAAAATATTGATGTTGGTTATGGTTATTTATTCTATTGGTACTTTTTTGGGTGGAATATCTGGGAATATTTTCATGATGATAATTTCGCGAGTAGTACAGGGAATTGGTTTGGCAATGTTCCCAGTCGCTTTTGCAATTATTAGAGAAAAATTTCCAGAAGAAAAGCTTGCTATAGGCCAAGGGATATTTACTGCCGTGTTTGCTGGAGGAGCAGTAGTAGGCCTAGGGCTGGGAGCAACAATTATAGAACACTTTAGTTGGCATATGACATTTTTATCAATTGTACCTTTAATGCTTATTTTACTCTCTATAGTGTTAAGGTCAATACACATCAAATCCGAGAAATTAATGTCCAAAATAGAAAATAGTATAGATATCAAAGGGACATTAACATTAATTGTCCTTGTATCTTCGTTCCTTATTGCATTAACATTACTGCCAAATTCTATTTCACAGCCTGAAAGTAAAAATTTAATAATGATCTTTGCTTTATTCGCATTATCTGTTGCATTATTACCTTTATTTTTTTCAATTCAGAAAAAAGCTAAAATCCCAATAATTGATCTTCAATTATTGAAAGATACTATACTTTTGCCGACAAATATTTTGATAATGACTATTGGAATTTCTATGTTTATTATATACCAGTCCCTGCCAATAATGATACAAAGTCCATCACCATTGGGATTTGGAGGGGGTCCAGTTGCTGCTGCAAGTGTTCAACTCCCATTTATGATAGTTTCTTTTGTCATATCTGTTTTATCGGGGTTTCTCATATCAAAAACAGGGAATATAAAGCCTACAGTAATTGGAAGTATTATTAGTACTATTGGATTTTTTTTACTTTTTATATACCATTCAACTGAATATGTAATAGCTGTTGAACTTTCTGTAATTGCAATTGGATTATCATTTGCAGAAATTGGTGCTTTCAATATCTCTTTAGTATCGGCCCCATTGTCTTTAAGCGGTACATCTTTAGGTATTACAATGTTGTTATTTCTTATTGGGATGTCTGTGGGACCCACAATATCTGGAATTTATATGGAGAGTTTTAAATCTACAGTTAAAGGAATTGAAGGATCGTTTCCAACTAGTTTTGCATACAATATGATTTTTCTTACATCTTTAATAATTTCTATTTTTTCTATAGTACTTACTTTGATTGTGACTAGGAAACTATTACACAACATTCCCAGAAATACAATGTCTTAGATATTATTTCAATTTAGAGAATATAGATAATTTTTATTCTTTTGTACTTTTATAATGCAAGTAAAAAAACAAATCTACCACCATCTACCATTTTAATCCGTTATATTATCTCTATAATGTTAAAAAGACCTGTTTCATTTTCCTATCGGAAGGACCTTTTATTCTATCCGTCATATGATGTTCAATTATTTTGAAATTTCTTTATTATTTAACTTTTATTGCATGTTTATTGGAAACATATTTAGATCTCTTTTTTTTATAATTTTAAAACAGTTAAAGATGGGTTGGTTTTAATCAAATAATACCTTTACGACTATTTGTTTTATATATTCTAGTAAAGTAAAAATAAATAGGAATTATTTGGATCATACTAAAAAAGATTCAAAACAATGCAAATCTTTTGATTATATACTAACTCGATAATTTTGGTTTAAAGCACAATATTTTGCTTAAATGCATATTTATAATCCTCAACAAATTTCTTAAATGTGTTAGGTTTCTTTCCTGTTATTTCTTCCACAGAGGAAGATATGTATGACGCATAGTCCTGTTTAATTATTCTGGATAGATCTAAAATATATTCTATTAAAACATTTGATAGACCCATTTTTTTCATTTCATTGAAAGCTGTTTCTTCTGATACATTTACATATTCTATATTAACTCCCAATATCTCGCTGAAAATCATTGCAATTTCATTACAAGATAATACTTCTAGTCCGGTTATACTATATATTTTATTTTCATACTTTTCACTATCAGAAAGAAGTATTTTTGCAATAACAGATGCTATGTCTCTTGTATCTACAAAGCTTACCTTGCCATTTCCCCACGGAAGGTAAAATTTATTTTGCGTTTTTATTGTAAAACTATTATTTAAGAAATTTTGCATAAAAGCAGTTGGCCTTAAAATTGTATGCTTAATACCCGAATCTTGTACTATTTTTTCATTGTATATAAATACTTCCACTCCTTTTGAGGATAAAGATTTTAGACTAACACTATCAGAAGATAGATATATTATGTGTTTTACTTTTGCTTTTTTTGCCTCATCTAATATTTTTGATACGCCTTTGGTGCCAAAGTTCGGTGTAAGCAGGAATATTTTATCAGCTTCTTTAAAAATTGAGTATTGGATTTCCGATGGTTCATCAAAATCCATTTCTACTATATCTCTTATTCCTAAAGATAATATTTTATCACTTTTAGATACCGAATGAACGGCTGCACGAACATGTACATTTTCCCTGGATAAGATTTTAATTAGTTCGCTTCCTATGTTTCCAGTAGCACCTGTTACAAGAAATGAAGGAATGGCTTTATTGTTGTTTTCGTTAATCCTATTAATATTATCATTGTTCATTATCATGAGAAATTATAATATTGTATTAGATAATTTTTATTCTTTGATGATCTAAAATATTAAGAATATGTCTTTTGGCATCTACAAATTTATTTATAATCTAAGAGCCCATCCCAAAATTCGATAGGATTATAGATCTTCTCCCTCTTTTGATAAACTGTGACCCTGCATCCAGCGAATGGACGGTGTAAAGGAGAAAAATGAACACCCTACCATACTCAAGGTTCCAGATGAATTATTGGAAAGATCAAGGCT
>JAICXY010000140.1 GCA_025934495.1 Candidatus Nitrosocosmicus sp. | reverse complement strand
GTTTATGAATGGTTGGATACTCCAGGTCATCCAGCATCAGAAAAGAAACCTTTTATGATACGAGAAAAGGATTGTATATTTTGTTTAGCGTGTGAAAACGTTTGTCCTCCACAAGCTATAAAAATATTTGTAAAAAAATAATGATAGTCCACTATCTTTTTGAATATTTAAAAATTCGATATTTGAGATCATTATTATACTTCATTATACTATCCCATTTTGATTCCTTTTCTGAAGTAAGTTCAATAAAAAATCTCTTTTGATTATCGCTAATAAGATTATATGCATTTTCCCCGGCAATTATTTCATTAGGAGATGCTAGAGCTGTAATTTTAGAAGCTATACTAATACTGAATCCTATCAGATCGATATGAGCAAATTCCATATTTTTTCCATATGCCAAAATTATCGCATCACCATGTTCTATGCCGATCTTTACATTAATCGGAGGTAACGAATATTTTTTAAAAACAGGATTTATACCATTTTTGATTATGTCTAAGATATTAACTGCACAAGCAAAAGAGTTATCCAATGCTTTGCTAGGGTTATGTTCTGATGGGAAAAGTCCTATAACCGCATCCCCTACAAATTTTAATATATATCCTCTGAAGTTCGTTATTGATAAACTGATTTCTTGAGAAAAAATTTGTATAATCAATGATAATTCGGATGATGGTAAATCCCGAGACATTTTGGTTGAACCATTAATATCTACATACATTACTATAACCTGAGTTTTAGAATTAATTTTTCTTTGTAGATATCTTTTACAATGCTCGATACTTAAATCTATTAAAAGTCCATGGTTTTTTATGGTATGGGATACTCGAGTTTGTACTTTTTCAATCAAATTCAAATCCTTATTTTCATGATTATACATTATTTTTAATTTAAATTAGTTTATTTGATAGTTTAATTTTTCGATTATTGAATATTGCTTTCATATATCTCAATTTTTTCTTATTTTGATAAGTTATACCGATCAACTAATCGTTTATTTTTTGCATACTGTTTTATGCGCATAATTATTAAACAGAATTCTATAAATATGCGGTAAAGCACTCAACTTTGAATAGAGATCTATTAAATGGCCTATCGATACTAAATATATTACATACTCAATGTTCCTTTACTTTTAATATAAATATATTTACAAAGAGAATAAGATTCATCCAAATTATTAATTGTCAAACTATCTTTAGATTATGGATCCTAAAATTGTTTCTCTCAATATAAACACATATTTGACTATTCTAGGCTACATCGAATTATAATATTGCAATTATGCCGATTGTCATATGTTCTCTAAATTATATCTAGTAACAAATAGTTTTTCATATTAAGATTGAATCGTTTTGTTCTGAAATGCCTAGAAATCGTATTCTTAAAATCTGCTGCAAATGATTGATAAAATTGTAGAACGAGTAGATCTCGCTTGGCTATATTTCATATCTCTTCCATTACCATAAACTCTGGTGACGCGGTAGTCGGAAGATATAGAGAAATTAGCGTATTCTTGTTTCCTTCAAAATATTTTAGAACCTTCTTTGCTTTATGATGAGGAGGCGATGCTTTATCCATGAACAAATAGCATTTTGGAAATTTGACATATATTTTCTTTAGTTAATTAAGAAACGTATCTTCACTATTAATACATCTTAATGTCTAAATGGTTGTTTTCCTTCCATGCTCATGGCACCAAAAATGCATGAATGTTTGTGTGAACCTGTTACTCTGACAACCGGTCTTTCTTTTTATCAACTCAAACCACCTTCTTACACGATAATCATAAAAGATGAATGAGTCGTCCAGTGATACTACGGCAAATCCGCCTTCTTGCTGCTGCTGCTGCTGCTGCTGGATATACTTATCCACAAATATCTGTTCTGTAGTCTTTTTTTGAAATTATCTTTTTCCTCTGGTGATCTAGGTTTACATAGACTTTCTTGGTAATTTCTTTTGTTTAAACCCCCATTTTCGAAGTATACAACGGTATGTGTATGTGAGTATAGTGATATTTGATACCACTTTTCTTTATGATTAACTCTTCCACCTGTTTTGTGGCCCTCCAACCGTGTTTAGATTTAGATAGTAGTTCTTTCTTTATGCTAAAACTAACCTCTTTGGACAGCTCCGCCAATCTACCACTTTTTGTTCTATCATTCGGCCCCTCTATGCCTTCATCATCATATCTTTTTAACAATCAGAAGCCAAACAAGAATTACTTTGATGCATTTCTCTTATAACACTAAAAGGAATTTGTTCATCTTCTCTTACTCTGATAACAAGCAGTAGTTGTCTTTCTTTAATCTTTAAAACATTTTTTTACAACTACCAATTTGAATTTGGTCGGTGATGGCATCGAGAACAGATAGAATAATGCAAGGATATAGATAGCTTTTGTGTTTTATGATAATTATCATGATAAATTGTTTAGCATACTTATGCTAATTGGTATACATTAGGAGATTCAGGTGATACGGATAAAGACATCTCCTCAGGTGGAGTTTTTGGAATTAAAATCCCTACATTTAGTGTATTTTTAATCGGTTTAACATGTGCGATTTCCCCAATGGCTACTCTTTCTAATATATCTTGATATGGTTTTGCAATGTCTCCAAAATTTCATATTTTAAGTTTTTTATCATTGTTCATGTTTTGCCAAATTGACTGCTAGGTCCTTCTTGTAATGCTTAAGCTGCGTTTGATTTTGGTTGTCAGTTTAAGATATGTGATGAAAAGTTTGTTAATTGATAAAACCTTATACTTTTTGTTTAATATTTTAGTTTAAATATTGGGGTTTGTATCACTTACAAATTGTTTACCTAATTCTCAGTTTCTGTCACAAATATTATGAATAAAATTATTACTATACAAAGTCAATGGATCTGAAATTAATATTATACAATTGGATATCTTATCCTACTAGTTTCAGCATTTTATTTAACGTCTTCAATCTAGATTTAATTTTATAGTTATAGCAAATTTTTATCTATGGAAATTATTTTAGAAATACTTTAAATTTTGATCGATGTGATTAAGAAATCGAGCGTTCGATGGTATGAATTTTACATATAAATACATTTAAATTGATCAATCTATATTTTACCTTATCATATTAATGGAGTTTGGATAAAATATAATATAATTATAAAGGGGTGATATCTTCATATGATACACGGTAAAAGGGTACAACAAAAACCTAATAACGTAGTTCTTCTAATATACATTATGAACAATATTATTGCATTTTTTAAAGGTTTATATAATAAATACTTTATGAAGAAAAAAAGATTTAGTGAAAAGGAGATGTTGAAAAAATAATGAATATTGCTCAAACAGAAAATCCGTTTATAATTGAAGCAAAAACATGTGGTTGCAAAAACAAGAAAAATATAACATATTCATTTACAGAATCAAGTCATAGCCTTTGTATTGATAGAAGGGAAATAATTTTAGCACAGATTCAAGCATGCGATAGGCTGTTAAAATATGTAAAAGACAAAACTGAATTAGTCGTTATTGAAAAAGAGATATCTGACTTAAAACTAGCTCTAGATTTAACGAACTATTAGGATAATAATAAGGTATAGAGAATACTTTAATTTTAATTTAATTCTTTTATAAACAAATATTAAATTGAGTTTTATTTGGATCGACGGTATATTCAACAATCGATATTAATTAAAAAAATTTTTCTAATAAGAATGCCAACCTATCATTGATAGGTAACAAGCAGTGTTTAAGTGAGAGGTTGCAAGGTATCCCAATAACCATGTAACTAATAACTATACAAATTAAAAGAAGATTGTTTCAAACTTTAAATTGCATTTTAATGCTGCTATCAGTTTTAGAAATTTTCAAAAAGTATTCACGAAAGACATTTAAATACGTATTTACAAATGAACATTCCACTACAATAGGACGTGCTATAATTAATTAAAAGTATTACAAATATATAAACATAAAAGGCCAAAATCTTGCTCTTTTAACTTAAGGGAAAACTCATATCTTTAAAACAACCACATCTATTATGATCAAGAAATAGAACATCTTTACAGATTACCTGTCATGGTTTATACGTATATTTTCTTGGCCTATCATTCAGAAATACTTCCAAAGCATTATCATTTTTAATTTTAGTAAAGATAAATCACATTTCTATCTGGTAATGGATACAAAGGTATAAACCAAAAAAGTGATGCTAGGATGAAAAGAAAATCCTTGAATATATTATTTATGAAACTGCGATAAAAACAGGCTCTGAAATAATCTGGCTCTGGATAGTGATTGAACCAATATAAAAGAAATTCTTTCTTTTCATATATTCAAAGAGCGGAACGTGTTTGTTGTTGAGCAGATTCTGTCTGATGTTTTAAAAGGGCATGGAATAAATTCAGCTTCAACAAATGATGGTGGTGGTTGTACTTGGTACCCTCAGCAAGCATACAAATTCTTGTATATACATCATCTTCATTCCTCTTTTGTATACAAGAATGAAAAAAGTATTATTGAAAGAATACTTCAGCAGTACATAAAAGATAGGATAGAAATCTTGATGATCATTTTCCTCATAGAAAAAAGAACAAGTTCAGATTAAACAATATTAAACAATGGTTTCAGATTATTGCTCATCAATACAACAAAGAAATTATATCTTTAGTCAACAGGGCTCAAAATTACTGGTCGTGTAGTTAAATTAATTGTCATCTTTTATAATTTTATTAATTTATCGCGGTCATTTATTAAACAAGTGATCTGTTGATAATTTTAATTTGAGTTGGATAACCTTGCGATTATCCGCAAGTAAATAAAGACTTGGTCCATCTTTCGTAACTGCAATGATCTTGAATGTCCATATTGTTTTATCTATGAATAATTCATAAACGGAATTACAAGTCAACACCTCAAAAAAGGTAAGGTTTATGCCAGTTTCAGGATGTTTGATATCAAGTGACAAATCATTATATTCGTATTCGTAATAATAATCAGGGTTTTTAAAAAAGTAATTTATTTGGGGCATCAAAATATTTTCTTTTTTTAGATATTAAATAGAGTGTTAGTAACTACTTTTAATTTTGATACCGATTATCTTATTGTATTGTATTATTAAAAAAATTGGACTATTAATTTTATTGTATTGTTTTCCCTAACAATGACTTTGTTTAAATAAATATTATCTTGATTAAATGATGGAAAACTACAATGGTTCAAAATGATCATGTCATCTTATAAAAACGAAATATTGTATATGATTTGGAATAAATACCCTCTATAATTAATGAAAATTGTTATTTAATTGTGTTAAAAAAAATTTATTAATTAGAAATTATAAACGTATAAAATGAAATTATAATTATAGTTATTTATTCATTAGAGCTACGACTAGTAATTGGAAACACTATATCTTTTAATTATAGTTGATTATACCAATTAACAAAGTATGCTAAACAATTTGTCATAGTTTTTATAATAAACCACAAAAGCTATCTACTGCTTTTGATTTTATCTATCTGCCCTCAATGTCATCAATGATCAAATTCAAATTAGTGTTGTACAAAAAAGAAAATGTTTTAAAATTTAAAGAAAGGCTACTACGGCTTGTTATCAAAGTAAGAGAAGATGGACAAATTCCTTTTCATGTTGTACGATATTCATAGTAATCCTTGTTTGGCTTCTGATTGGTTAAAATGATATGATGATGAAGGCATAGAAGGGCCGAAGGATAGAACTAAAAGTGACAGACCGCCCGAGCTCACAGAAGAGACAATCTATCAAATTATATGAACTAAAAGAAAGCAACAAGGGTCGGACCACAAAACAGACTGAAGGGTTAATTATTGTAGTGGCATAAAATACTGTTATACTCACATATACCACATCCTTTGAAAATAGGGATTCAAACAAAAGAAGGTTCCAAGAAAGTCCATGTAAACTGCATCTCAAGAGGAAAAAGATAATTTTAAAAAAAGACTACAGAACAGGTACTTGTGGACAGACAACAACAACAAAAAGATAGATTTACCATGGTATCTACGGATGAATCATTCATCTTTTATGACTGCCTTGTAAGAAGAGGTGTTTGGATGGACGAGAATAAAAGACCTATAGTAAGAGTAACAGACTAACTCAACATTCATATATTTTTGGTGCCATAAGCGTCGAAGGAGATCAGGTATTCAGATAGTATGACGTATTCAATGGCGGTGATACATTTTTTGATTATCTAAACTAATACATGCTAATTCAAAATGTTATTTGTTCATGGATAAAGCATCGCCTCCTCATTATAAATCAAAGAAGGTTCTAAAATATTTTGAAGGAAACAAAAATACGCTAATTCCTTGTCATCTTCCAACTACCGCGTCACCAGAGTTTATGATAATGGAAGAGATATGAAATATAGCCAAGCGAGATCTACTCGTTCAACAATTTTATCAATCATTTGCAGCAGATTTTAACAATACGATTTCTAGATATTTCAGAACAAAACGATCCAATCTTAATATGAGAAACTATTTGTTACTAGATATAATTTAGAAAACATATGCTAATTGGTATATATTACTTTTTAGTTGCTGTTCAAAGCTCTAGGTCAGTAGATATTTTAGGATACCATTGGTAGACGTCTTATGTTCATGGCATTGGAAATCTTATTTTGATTATAATATATATCTCCTGATAGAGTACACTAGCAACATACAAAAGTATAGATCATACTATGTGAGTAAAAATAAAACACATAGATCAATGGCGTCCTATTGAATTGCAAGATCTATCACATAAGAAAGTATTCTAAAAGGCGCCTGAATCTTTGGGTGTTGATTGTGGCAAATCATTACATGTATCCCGATTTGATATATCCACCATACCCGAAGTTAAAGAATTAGAAATAAAAATTTACATAATCAAATGTACAAATTTATAAATAAAGATGAAACCACACAATTTGACAAAATCTTAAAAGTAAATCACCAAAAGTCGATATTGGCACATTAGAAGTTATTGAGGGTTGCAAGGGCTAGAAACACCCAAACTTCCTGATTTTCCACAAGAATTCGTTTCCAGATTAGATTTGATATTGATGAAATTAACACAAAAATTACACAGCATTAATAAAATTATATCACTAGGATCACTATAAATAATAATGATTGGTATTTTTTTATTGAAATTCCTTTTTATTCAAATACTAAGTATAATAAAAGTAATATAGACTGCATCAACAACATTTCAACTATGGATCGTATCGATTCTAATATCAATTGGGATGAAGTTATAAAAAGAGAAGCAAGAGGACTTGACGATGAAGATTTAGGCGAAGTTCACGAAGTTGGATCGGATTATGTTCTTACGCAGAAAGGCACGGTACATAAACATAAATATCGATTGC
>JAICXY010000176.1 GCA_025934495.1 Candidatus Nitrosocosmicus sp. | reverse complement strand
TACAGATTTTTCAGAATAGTAAGATATTAGACCGGTATCACTTTAATTTAAGGTTATCATATTATTTTTCCATTTCCCTTTCAGATAAATTGGAATGTAACTTTATACCTGCCATAGATATTTCTGATGAATATATGGGCAGTACAACACCTCCTCATCCTCTTGTATAATGCTACAAAAGAAACTTTAGAAAATAATTCATCATATTTATATGTATGATGAACATGAATGAAGGCTTTCAGATGAGAACCCTATATGTTAAAAAATACCATGATGCAGCAGCAACAATAATTTCAAATAAAATATTTGAATATCATGATCGGTTAAAGAATTTAATATTGTTTTAGATTTGTAATAAAAGAATATGATACCAATTAAATTATTTTCTTTTCCTACCGTTTCTTTTAATTTAGATTACTCTATCTATCTATAAACTTTGTACTTGTTTGTCAATGCAGATAAGAGGGGTGTGACGTTCGTCTGATTCTACTAGCAATGGATGAATACACATCGGTCACAAATAGGGTCGGATTCATTTGGAAATGTTATATTTCGTTATGTCAACGATTGTTTCCAACTATAACTAAAATGCATTTTGTTATTTTAATAAATAAGTTAATCAATAACTATAATTGAAGAAAAGATATACAAGAGATACAAAACTGGAATTAATTTCCCATAATATATCTATAGTGGATTTCGAATATAAGGAAGGACGTAAGATAGATTTACCGGATTTGATGAAGCATTAATCGAAAATATTATCACTATTCAACTCTTTTGAATAATAATGAAATCTTTATTAATAATAGATCGTCTCCAGATTGTACATATATAGAGATTATTTATATTTTAATCCATCAATCTGGATTGTTGGTCTATTAATATGATGTTATAATCCATTGGAAAATTCATGATAAGATTTCAATGGCCTTTAGATTTTGATATTTGAAATAACACTTTCTTATGATTCCAAGCAATAGTAGTTGTTTATCCTCTTCTGAAGGTAATAAACAATTAACAAATTCATTCTCCTTTCTGACTATTTTATTATGTGAATATCCTCTTTATAGGATGATGAGGCCAGGTTCATGAAATCAAAAAGTCCAACAATATAATCTATCACCAATGTCAATATCATACTCTTTCTGTTATACATGTTAGATTAAGATATTCTTTTTACTGATTCTTTCCTAAATTCTCATAACAGATCTATTTAGTAGATAAGAATGGTTGCCATCACCCTTATTTCAAGAACTGCATATCCTTCATCTTTAAACAGGATTATCTTGGCCCGATAACTGGATCCTTTATTATCTCCTTCTATCATAGCATACAAATTGTTTCTTTGATCATCTTCGGTAATCTGCTTGAGGAAAGTATCCCTCATAATAATGATATTTTAAAGGTTAGCTAAAGGCGTTGTGGTATGATATCTAAACAAACACTGTTGGTTTACAGGAAAAAAGCATCTATGTGTTTACACAACTGTTAACAGAGCCGACTAATCCACTAGTATTCTTTATTTGCACTGTCTATTGGCGCGTCCATAATATACAATATCTGATGCCAAAGTATCCGGATAGAGAAAGTGTACAATCAATAAAATAGATTGTAAGAACATTCCTTTAGTAAATAATCACTTACTATGTGGAAATTTACTATCTAACCCGTAACTTCCATATTTATATGTAATTACCTCATTATAGTTACTAATGTCAAAACAACTTCAGCTTCCTCTTTGTACTTCATGTGAAAGACCTATAATACCTAACGAAGAATGTGTAAAGTTCTATTGTCCCAATTGCGGCGATGTTTTAATATGGAGATGTCAAAGTTGTCGAGAATTTGGACGAGAGTATAAATGTATTGGATGTGGTTTTGAAGGAATTTGAATATGATTAGAAATTTGAAAATGAGCCAGGTCCTTCTGATCCATTCTATGTTAGATAGTAGATTGTGAGCTAACAATTTCAATCATGTTTTATGAACTCATTTAAAAGATCTGCGGATGTATAATTTACATTTTCTTTTTAATACATAATTCTTCTTGAATAATACACATTGTATCAAACGTCCATACACTCCTTTGTTGCAGGATTCCTATAATCTTTGATTCTATCAATTCTGTCTAAATAGATATCATTTTGTTATACAATAATGATTTCACCTCATTTCTTGTATCATATTTTTCAGTCTAATCTCCGAGTATACATATTCGAAGTAATCTTTTTAGAGAAGAAAATACAGTTTCGATAAACAATTCATATTTGTCCATAGCCAACAACAATGCTATCCTTCCACTTTTGTAAATCATTAGATCCTGCATAATTAGAAGCAATCTATACTTTCAAGGGAGATCCTTATTATTTTCTGTAAACACCTATTCATTATTCGATAGTTTACCAGTCCTGCCAAAATATCTGATCTCCGGTTGTACTTTTTCAATCTGTAGAAAAATTCTATATCTTACCCTCTTTTTGTTAGAATGAATTTTGTTGTAATCTTTTTCTTCTTCTTTTGACATCTCTTGTTTGGTTTCTTTTCCTTTTATATGGTAATGCAAAGATATTTGTTCAGGGAAATCCTTTTCTATTCCAAGATATCCAAGATCAAGCAAATTAACAACTTGTTTTGGATTACATAATGGCTCTTCTCATAGATATAATAGTAATGCCTCTTTCATTTCTTATAACCAACTTTATGAATGATATGACCGCGATTGTTAACCATGATTTGATTCTTTACTGTAGTATGTCTTTTCTTCTTTCCAGAATAATATACCTTCCTTCTTTCTTTATCGGCAGGACTTGGAATCTGTTGTTCTATGGAATCTATAAAAGCCATAAGGCCCGGAAAATATTGTTCGACATCCTCTGCTGGAGTTTTTAGCCTCTTTGTTATTTGATATGTTTGCTGTGGAATTGGTATACACGCTCTTACCTGCCTGCTCTCAAACCATCTTCCTTATATCCAGAATCAAATCTTTGTCAGGGTTTATTTGATTGAGAAGGCGAGCACGAATTAAATGCCTACTATAATTAAATAAACCGTTTGGAAACATCACTGTAGTCATTCATAAAAATATTATTCCGAATGTAAATTTTTGATAAACTGTTATAATGTTATGATTTTTGTTTTTTATTGATATAATTGTGTCTATTAGAAATCAAAGAGAAAACATGGTTTTACAAATCTTTTTAAAAATTTTAGAATCGGGTAACCTAAGATAGTATTATCTCTTTATTGTATTGATCAACTAATAGATTAAGCCATTGTTTTACATGTTTTAATTTACATTTCTTTTTTCTATATGGAAAGTAATAGTGGTTTATGGATATCTTCCCCTCATACGAAAGCAAAGAGACAACATGGCGATAGAGAGTAGGTCCTAATGGTGTTTGCAAGTGCTTTGTTGTATGATTATTTTAATCATTTTTTGTTAATGTTTTGTTGATAGGTGATTCGAAATCAGTGAAAAGAGGATTAATGATGATCTAAATTGAGTATAATTTAATTGGTTTTCGAATTGGAGAGGGAAATCAGTTTCAATACATACCCAGAGAAAGAATTATTTTGCACGAAGAGTTAAACAGCTAGTTTGCCAATAGACGAATCAATCAGAATAAAAAATAATCCTCTTAACAAAAGATTGGACTTTATTCGTTGTGCCCACAATGAAAAAAAAGAAAATGAGATAAGGACAGATAGAATGGAGGATTATCTAGAAGTTATTTACGAATTGATTCAACAAAAAGGATATGCTACAACAACAGATATTTCCAAATATCTTAATGTTAGTTCACCAAGTGTGACTAAAATGGTAAAAAAACTAGATGAGAACAAATATTTGATCT
>JAICXY010000003.1 GCA_025934495.1 Candidatus Nitrosocosmicus sp. | reverse complement strand
TTGAAAGAACAATACAATACATAAAAGATAGAACCATAGAAAGTTTCGATGATTACTTTCCTTGCAAACGAAAGAATTGTAAATTAAAACATGTAACGAACTGGTTGAAACTGTTTGTAGATTATCACAATAAAGAAAAAAGTCCTAAGTGAACAGAGCCGATAAACAGGTTAGATATCAAGATAAAAGATATGAATAGTAAAACAAGATTTTGAAGACTAATACAACATCATTGCTATAGATAGTCCCGATATAAAGGTTGCAAATAGAGGACAATGGAAAAGAGAGAGAAGTGGTATGCAAATAAAAAAAATAAAGGATATTTAAAAATACATGAGCAGTTAATGGCTGTAAAGTTAAGAAATTACTTCATTGTTGTAATAATCGACAAATAGATCTAACCAATTCTTTATGTTTTAATTTATTTTTCTTCTTTCTGCATGGAAAATAGTCATCAAAGATTTCTATTCTGTTTTTGATATATTGCATCGTTCTTTCGGTTATGATTTTCTTATATTCATAAGAGTAAATACGGTGATTTATCTTTAGGGCTTGGGCCTGATGAGGATACCATTAACCCCACCATCACCACCATCATCTATAGAAACAGAGTGATTTCCATATCCTTTACAATATATGATAAAAAACGTTCTATTGCTACAAACATATTTTTTGTTCTTTCGATATACTTATTGCAAGAATTTCCTTTTCTTTTGTTGGCTCTACAGCAACCCATCAAATCCATATTAATTTAGAAGAAGGTACTTTTACAACTGCATCATATTTTTGTATATAAAAATACTCATTAATCTTCTTCTTCCCTTTGGATTTCGATGACCTGTATTTTTGCATCCATCAGTTCCAAATAGAAAAAAGATATCCTTTTGCAGCGTTTCTAAATGATAAACCAAGAAGTACAGATACATCCCATACCCATAGTTTGTGAAGATGTTCTACCGTTTCTAGATAATAAAGAGATGGTCATTTTCAATCTATAGGTTTTTCCTTAACTTAACAGGTTTTGAAAATGATATATAGTAATTTATATCCTATTAATAAAAAAATGAACCTATTTTTTAATCGATTTATTGGAAAAGGATGCAAAAATAATAAGGTCATTATAGTGATAACTGGCCGTTCTTACTTGAAATTATTTTAATTTTTTTATTATTGATTTAAATATATAAGTATTTATTTTATACTGATACCATCAAAATTACCGGGTTATGAAATCTATTTTTGATTTTTATATAAAACCATATTTATCAAAAAATTCTAGAAAGAATAGATTGATGGATTAAAACCAGAGAACGATTAACAAATATTTATTAACATAATTAAATTTATAAATAACAAATTATGAGTGAATCTTCAAAATTTAAGTATGGATTAATGAAAGAAAAAGCGGTAGAAGGATTTATAAAAGATATTATGTCTGACACAATTGATTTTGATTATTCAAAGAGTTATAAGATTGAGAACAGTGAATTCTACAATTTTATAACTGAATTACAAAAGAAAATAATTACCTATTTGCAAGAAGAAAAAAATCCTGAAAATAAGCAGTATTATGAAATTCAAGATCAAATATTCAATGACTATTTAAAGTTGAAAATATTTGGGGTTGTTAAAAGCAAGTCTGTTAATAAAATTTAATTTTCGTTGATTTTCTTATACCTTATTTTTTACCAAAGAATATTTTTAATGATGAAAAAGATATTCCAGTATTTTGTTTTTGTTTTATCTCTACTTTTCATATATCATAAAAGCATTTTACTATATCTTCATGTCGCAAATAGATTTTAAAAGGCTATTTGGAATTCTATTTACTGTATTTATCTTTATGTGGATATCTTTTTTCATACTAGTAGTAATAGCTGTGAAGCAAAGTATAGTTGAATCTACAATATTAATTATATTGCCATTGATCATCAGGTACTTGATTTATAAATTAATAAAAATATAGATAAGCAAGGGTTATTATGTCTTTGACATATTCAAAGTTATGTATATCTTGTTTATTAAATACAGTCAGAACTAATTTGATTTATATTATTGAATTATATAAAAATCAGAATTAAATTATATCTCAAATAAAATGACTAAATATCAAGATAAAGAAAAGAATAAAAAAATTCAGCATGTTTGCATTAGATGTGGATTTGATATGATCGATATATCGGCATGTCACTTGAAATGTTTAAAATGTGGTGCTGAACATGATTGCTCTGACAAGGGTAATTTCTGGTAGATGTGAAAAATAAAATTTAACTAATAGGACTGAAAATGGCTTAATCATTTAGGATATATCTAAGGGTTAAACTATATTATTTAATATTGCTATTTAGAACGATCTGTTTTAGAAGAAATCGTATTTTTAATCATTCTATACATTTGAAAAGAAAATAAATATTGCGATTGTATAATTTCGATTTGTTTTGTAGTACAACTATCAAATTCATACATCTTATTTAAAATGCCTTTAACATTAAATTCACTAATTTGATTTAAATCACTGTGGAATTGATTTTTTTAACAATAATGAAAAAGTATGTTAAAATAACAATGCACATCAAACTCTCAACATAATTAAAAGAAACAATCTCCTTTATTTTTTGTCTGTAACATGTCGAGGTTTGGGTTGGGTAAATATTATTTTTATTATAAAGAATGACCTTTGTAAACATCAATGCATTATAAGGGTAATGATATTATGTAAATACAATTAATAAAAAGGTCAACTTCAACTTATTTAAAATGGAAATTCAGGAGAATATATACAAAGTTAAAAACTTGAATGATAATGGTGTATCTGTGACTCTTACCTTAATAGAAGATATGGAATTAGAACCTGTTTCTCAACAACAGCTTATGCTTGAAGCAATAAATAGGTCAATACCTGATAAAGATATGAGGGACCAATTACAACCAATTATGGAAGCAATGCTAAAAGCGCAACCCCAAACAGTTATTCAGTCATACCCTCAAACACATATAACAATTACAATGCCCAAAAGAAAATATGAAAATTATGGGAAACCTCAGGTTGGAGACAGTCTTATTATAAACATCTTAAATAAAAATAATTAAAAAGATAAAAACAAATTTCTTTACAAGAAGAAGAAAAAGAATAATTTATTGACGGTCATACAAGGAAAAATATGTTAACTTGTATATATCAATTATAAAAATTGTCTATTTTATTTTATCTATTACTTTTTTGGATAGTGATAAATTTTTATCAAAACCTTATTTGTAAAGAATAAAAATAAAATATTAATATTTGTATAATTATATGGAATATATGAATAATGAAAAACGATCAATGCCTGTTTGTTTTACACCCGATCAAATAAAGACCTTGGAATCTTATGCAAAGAAAAAAGGTATGTTAAATTATAATCAAGCAATTGAAGAAATTGTAGGATCTCTATAAAAATAGAGACCTCGAAATAATTTTTTAATAAGGCTTACTCTCTTAATAAAATATTATATATATTTTATAATTTTTAGGCATTTATGACTTTTATTAAAAATATTAAATTATTATATTATATCACAATAATATTATGTGGATAATTATTTAGATTTCACTTCAAACCCATCATAAAAATAATCATTATTGCTTTTTAGTAATTTTAAATATTTATTAAATATTGTAATGGATACCTTGTTTATACTTTAGGTTTAATTTAATTGGATTTAAAGACGTTATAAACCGTATATCAATGTAACAAAGAGAATGATGGGTGAAGAAATTATATCACTATTTGTTATTGTGTATAAAAATAAAAATAAATAAGATAAACAAAAGCTTTATCCTTGTTAGTATACAAATTTTAGAGATAGAATTGTTTGATTTTTTAAAAAAACACAAGTGCCCAATCTGTGCAAGGCGTTTTAATAAAATTGAAAATTATATGCATCACCAATTATTGTACCATTCTGACTATGGTTCTTACGATTGCTCAAATTGTGGTCTCAAATTTACAGACATGGATAAATTAAAAGATCATATTAAACGAGATCATTCGTATAAAAAGGTTAGATAAAATATTATTTAAATTTTAATAAAAGATGTAAATTATATTTATAAATAATAATACTAATTACTTTTAAATAAAATGAGATTTCACTAAAATAGTTTTCTATATCTTGTAGTAGATGGCATTGATGATCCTGTTGGATAGTTGTTAATCGGGTATTAATATCAATATGCATTTTCATGTTACCATTATTTTAATAATTGATACTCTATGGATATATTTATTTCACCTCAAATTATAATTTTTTATTTATAATTATGGAAATACATATCTTTTTGAAATTATAAATTTCTAAACATTATTAACTGAAGGTTCAAATTATTCATAAAGCAAAACGTTTTGACTATTTATTTTGAATTTCTATTTTATTTTAAATTATGTTGACTTTATAATTTTTTTTGTAATTGTAATTGAAAATGAAGAAATATAACTATATTATATATTGTTATGGATTCATGTATTATACAAATATTGGTGTTAGAATTAGTGTTTTTTGAAGGTTAATTTACAAAACTATTATCATGAAAATATATATTTTACTATATATAATGCTAAGGCTATAGATTTATTGAATTATTTGTTATTTATGTTCATATATATATCCATTCTGTTAGAAACACCGTGATAATAACAAATACCTTTAGTTATCGATGTCTTTAGAAAACTGAATTTCATTTTTTTATTTAAGCATATTTTAGTATATTGTAGAAAGATTATAACTTTTTTTTAAAGATATTTTTTTACTTTATTATAAGAAACTTTTTTTGGAGGAATTTCTTTAGGTGTAAAAAAAGAGTAGGATGCTATATTTGAATGTATTCAGATATAGCTTTTCTTGCCAAAGGTATAATTGGTTCTTTCTTAAGTATATCAACTATTTTTTCCGCAGCATATCCATCACCATAGGGACTTTTAATTGAAATTGGTTGTGAGGATAATATTCTTTTTATTGCTTCAATCATTGCAAAATAATCAAGAGTACATAAAATAGAATGTCCGGATATTATCGATTCTCTTCTTTCCGTAGAGTCTCTAAAGATTAAGGCTCTTTTATTTATAAATGGTGATGTTATTTCTTCTTGAATGCCCCCTGAGTCTGTAATAATAAATCGGCAATTTCTAAGAAGTCTTAGAAAATCGTGATATCCTACAGGGTCGATGATTTTTATATTTTTTCCAATATAATGTCCTAGTCCATATTGGTGTATTCTCTTTAGAGTTCGAGGATGTACAGGAAAAATACAGTTAACATCTAGATGAGATAATGCACTAAATATTCTCTTTAAAATATCTGGATTATCTACGTTTTCCTCTCTATGCAAGGTTAAAAGAATATATTCATTTAATTTTCCATTGATATCCATGTTAACAGTTATATTTTCATTCCCATAACCGGCAAATTTGTTCTCATTGGGTGTCTGCAAGCATAGTCTTACAGCATCCAGAACAGTATTTCCAACGGTATATACCTTTCCTTGTACTTGCTCTTTTGTTAAAATCATTGCTGATTCAATAGTAGGAGCAAATAGTACATCGGATATGTGATCTGTCATTCTTCTATTGTATTCTTCTGGCATTCTCCAGTCATAACTTCTTAATCCGGCTTCAATATGAATAACAGGGATTTTTGATTTTGTTCCGGCGATGGAGGCTGCCGCAACACTATTAGTATCGCCAACAGTTATAATGGAAGAAGTCTTAAACTGTTTTAAAGCATTACCTACCCCTTTTAAAATTTCAGAAAATTGCTGAATAGGATCGGTAGGATTTTCTAATTGTATAGTATAATTGGGATTTTTAATTTTAAATTCTTTAATAAAATTTAGAAATAAATTAAAATCATGATGTTGACCTGTATGTACAAAAGTATAATCTATATTTTCGGTATCAAATAATCGCATAAGAGGATATAACTTTATAATTTCAGGTCTAGTGCCCGTTATTAGCATTACCTTACTATCTGCATTTGATAACATTACTTAATTCAGTCCAGAATTGATGTGCTTTTTAAATATAATAGCATTTGTTAGCTTGCATAGTAAACAAACTATTCGAAGAATGTTATATAAGATTTAATTATAATTTTTATTTTTATCTTATTAATTAAGGTATAATTTTTAATGTTTAATCTGTATTATAATTGTTATAACTCGAACATAATATAATTTTAACTTACAATTTTTCTAATCATTTAACAAAGCAATATAACAATACCCTGTTTTTAAAGCGAATAGGCATCAAGTTTCGATATGGTAATTTAGTTTACTTAAAGTTACTTTATTATTTATATTAGATTACCTCAATATATATAATAAGTGAATACAAAAATATTTGTAATCGAAAATAAAAGATTTGAATCATTTCCATTATTTGCTACATTATTAAGATCATTAAGAGAATTTTTAAACACCAATACTAATATCTCGAAGGAGGAATCCAATAATTGATTCCGATTTATAATGAAAATTTAATCATAGATGCAGTAGAAAAGGGAAGTAAAAATGTAGTAAATATCGCGAGTGTGAGAATGATGAAAGATCAATTATTGCGCATATTTCCTATAGAGGGTGTTGGTTCTGGTGTAATAGTTGATAAAAAAGGACATATACTTACCAATAATCATGTTATAGAAAGAGCAGACAAGATAAAAATTACAACTAAAGATGGCAATATTTTCGATGGTGTTATTGTGGGTTCGGATGATCTTACTGATCTTGCCATAATTAAAATTGAATCAAAAGAGGCTTTACCATTTGCTGATTTTGGAAATTCAGACGATTTAAAAATAGGACAAATAGTAATTGCAATAGGAAATCCATTTGGCCTTGATGGTGGCCCGACTGTTACTGCAGGTATTATAAGCGCATTAAGCAGAAAATTACAATTTGAAAATGGGATCCAGGAATTAGTTCAAACAGACGCTTCAATTAATCCCGGAAATTCTGGTGGTCCGCTAATCAATACAAATGGCCAGGTTATAGGAATAAATACTGCCAAGATACCATATGCGCAAGGAATTGGTTTTGCAGTTCCGATAAATATTGCAAAATCAATATTATTAGATTTAATTGAAAATGGTCAGGTTACAAACAGACCATGGATAGGAATTTCAACAATAAAGATAACAAGGCAATTAGCAAAATATTACAGATTGCCTACACACGAAGGTGCCCTTATTGCAGATGTACAATCAAATAGTCCTGGGGAATATGCAGATTTAAGAAAGGGGGATATTATAGAATCACTTGACGGTAAAAGGGTTATCGATTCATTTCAAGTATCATTGGATATTAGAAAAAAGAATATTAAAGACAAAGTAATCCTGGGAATAAATAGATATGGGAGAAGATTTGATAAGGAAATACAACTTTTGCCACGACCTATAAATGTTAAATAATTCATTCAATATCATACTCAAAACATAATAACAAATAATTTACAATTACCCTTATTCTGTACAAACTTTTTGTATAGTTTTGGCATGATAAAGTTATGATTACAAAGTCATTATGAAATCTATAATCTTCCAGGAGTCTCTTCTATTAGAACTTGAATTGTTAGGCCAAACTATTGCAGGGCGATGGAACGATTTATTTTTGCTAGAAAGATCTTACTATCAAATGCTTTCAAATATGATACATTTATGGCTTATGAATACAGCTTAAAATGATTAAATACCGAGAGGTTTGATTTATAGTTGATTCATTGGCCTAGCAGCAACCATTCAATATGGGAGACATCATATGAGTATGGAGACATTGGAAATGGAAAGGTCTAGTAAAATTTATTGGAGTCAGCAATTTTGATTTGAAATAACTAAAAGAGTCTGAAATAGCTCTTATCAATGAGCAAATCTCATTCGATCAAGTCACTTATAATTTAAATTCCAGGAATCAAACGAAACTACTTACATGTTGTAATAAAAAGGAAATAGATGTAGTAAGGGTATACACATCTAGTTATAGCAATTTTTCCCCACCCTCTATAGAGCAACCGTAAACAAATACTTACAAAGATTGTTAAGGGAAGTCAGAAAACCCTTCATCAAATGGTGGTCAACCTTGTAAATACTTGTATTACATCATTGCGATTCCGAAGACAAGTAGTCCTGAGCGTTTCAGAGAAAATAGCGATGTTAGAAATTGGAATTCAACAGAGAATGACATTGCATCTACAAACCAAGCCTTTCCAGTGCCTAGACATATCGTACCTTTGGAAATAATATAAAAATTATAACTTGCAGAACAATAATGAATAATATGACAGAATATTTGATATATAGATACAATCAAAAAGTTGGAGATATGCTAAATATTTCTTTCTTTATCTCATCATTTTTAATAGTCAATACCTAGTTGAAAGGTCATTTGCTGAATTATCTAAATCTAATTTAAGATTCATTTCTTAACTAATATTATGATAAGGTATGATTATCAATAGGTACCACTATGACCATCATATATTAATTATAGGTTAATGTGCTATAGGGGGAGAATTACTCAACCCATCAATAACTTTTACTTGCCTTCCCGATTAATTTTAGAACGCATTCAACATCATATACATTAACCATTGATAAAATTGGAGAAAAATTATTTGATCTGTTTATCATTATATTTAGATAATATAGAAATTTTTATGAATTATAAATAAATATATCACATATCATAATCAAATCTATTTCTTGATTTTGATATAAATTGTAATCAATAAATTTACTAATTTCTTTATGGAAACTCCACAATTATTAAAATATGTATCTTAAATGTCAATTCTATTAACTCTATTGTGGAAGATCGGATACTTATAGTTTAAAATTATAATCCAATTCATTATATTTAGATACCTGTCCACAACTAGGACAACATTCATTGTTTGAAAAATGCCTACGAAATATATGTCCATCCATTCTGTATAAATTAGAAATATGATCTATATTGCATTGTTTACATTTTATCATAAAAACCATGTTATTATGTGATACAGCATACTACTTTAATCTTCATAGTTCACTCTTACCAAGCCATATATGTCAAAGTTGTAATATATGTTAAGGGCATTGTTACTATTATGAGATGTTCTTTCAATACAATTGCTATAGGATTAAACTCTTTTTGAGCAATATATTATATGGATTCAAGGTGTTTTTTTGTATGGTTAGGTAAAGTCAATGGGGGTATTATTCGGGATCAATGTATTTAATTTTTTTTTAATGCTCATGCAAATTACAACTTATATTCAAAAAAATGCCTCATATTAGGAAATCAGATATTACTTTTTTCTTTACCCTTGATTCTTTTTTTTTCTATCAATTGTTTCACATTTAAGATAATAATCTACTGAAACGGATTTTTCTAAATTATCATCACTTTGTATTTTTTCGATTACTTTTCCTAATTGGACTTTACCATTTGACCAACTTTTTAGTGCTACAGTTCCATATTCCCCTAAAATAATCAACCATAACACTGATAAAATAATCATTATCTCTGAATTTATTTTCCTTAAAATAAGGACTATCAACGAAGACCTGTCAAATATTCTTGGGCAGACTTGAGAAAGGCAAATTATAATAGATTGTATAATGATAATTATTCCCTTCCTTATCTCCATACGGTAGTACGTTTACTTTAAACAAACACAGCACAATATCCTCGGAATAATCTACATTATTTCCTTGGATCTTTGAACATCTAAATGGAAAATTTTTGTCTTTTGTATAGTTATTAATATTTTTAAACTGAATATATCTCTACTATTAATCCATCGTTCCATCCATATTTCTGATTCATCAAATTTGAAACATTTGTAATTAATTCTGACTCCGTAAAATCAACCAACCTTGCATATCCTTTTAACGTTTTATTAAGTATGGTGAATGTAACATTAGAATTATGCAAAATATTTTGAACCCAATGCGCATATTTTTTGCGTTCAGAAATAATATAGTATTTCTTGCAATATTCCACAAACCAAATCTCTATTTTGTGATGTTTTGCCGTTTTCCATCCTCTCGTGATAAGATACAGAAATTGCGGTTGTTGACTCAATATAACAAATATGATATAAAATTTATTAAAATATTTATAGAGACATATTGAAAATTAGTACAAAAAGATTCCATATATTATTATATGTTTTAATTATACGGTCTATCAAGATTTCGTAATATCCTGCACAAGATGTGTAGCCTATCATATATAGGATGTTAAAGAGTATATTCCTTTAATCTATCGAGTTACTTTGGTACAGTATATCTCAAAATGATATTTCGAGGTTTAGATTTGAGCTGTTGTATAATATATCAAGATAATTTGATTTATGACAAGCCTCAACTAATATATTAAATATTTAGATAGAGATACTCTGTTATGTAAGCAAACTTAATAGTGTATTTATAAATTATAATTTTTTATTATGTGTTATCTTTTACAATATTTATGGTTTATTTTGATAATTTAATCGAATTGACCCAGTTCAAGTATTTGATTGAATATGCATGCATATTTTCAAAATAAACTTCGCTTCTTTATTCATTTATTTCTTAAACGGTAATTTGTATATCTATCTATGGTTTTAGATAGGTTGATGTAAATTAATTGTTATCAATATTGTTCTTTAACTATATTATTATCCGATTCGTATATTATTAGAGCAGTATATTCAGTAGATGACATACTGTGATTTACAGATATTATTTTGTGAATTAGGGGATTCAGGTTTTCTAGGTTTTTCTCTATTTCTTTATTAAAATTGTTATAACTTTCATTGCGAATAAATATTGAATGATATGACTTATTACTTTTATTTTCCATTTTATTTTCTCATCCTTTTCTTTATATTACACATTAGTTCAAATACTATTGATGTATTATAAAAGATATCGCAGGTAAACTTCCAAAAAAGCTAAAATTAAAAATATATAATAACTTATAAAATCCTTTCAAGATCTCAATTATTATTATGCTTATATCAAATATAGCGGAGTTAAATCCAATATCATAATTTATGTAAAAAATCCAAACATTTGGTATTCCTATTACAGGGTGTCATGTCAATAAAATTACTATCGGATTTATTGTCATATAACAAATATGTCAGATCATTTTGACGATTGAAGTGTAGTATACGAAGGTCGATTGGATAAACGTATTGTCAGTTGATAATATTGGCAATGTAAACGGAACTATAACAATTGATCCTGGTCTAAAATTCAATGAACCATAATCTGTCCAAAAAGGACATCCATGCTCAATACAAGGAAATTAAGATGTAAAATCAAGAAAAATCATTTTTTCTTCCACGAAAACTAGTGAATCTTTAATACCAATAACTCAGTTTTGCATAGATCATTTATTTACCACATTTTAGTGGATGTCACTAAATATATATTATCTAGAACTGGGTATCCTGTTTTACCAATCCTGACAGAGATTTTGGATGTTATGCATTTAAGAGTTGTTATGTAATGTTTCAGTTTAAAAAATATATAGAAATATAAAATATTTAAATCTAACAAGAAATTGAGTTAAAAATCTATCGAAACTGTCGGATAATGGTATATTATTTTCTTCAACATAGAGATTCCATTATTTTTTATGATTTGATATTATTTTTAAATTAAAACACTGATTCGGTTAAATTTTAAATCAGTTAGTTATAAAAATTAAAAATGAATTATATATTTTAGTAATTGTAAATTCAAATGCAAAGATCCCTTATTCCCTTGTAGATCTAGTGTATCATCTTAACTTTATTTCAGAAAAATATTGTGTCGCTAAATTGTTATGCTTTGAGTTCATTGGTTTTAGTTCGTTTTTCTTTTTATTCTATAATACTACATAAAAAAAAGATAGGCTTTTCTACAAATGATTTTTTATTACCGTGTCCTTTCTAAACTTTTAAACAAAAAACAAATTATATTATCCAAACTTTGATTATTTTTTTCTTTATTCAATCTTAAATAGTTGATGCTTGATGTTGACTGTTAAAATGGATATTTTTATGTATATTATTGCACCATTTGCTACCGGTATCTATCTTAATATAGAATTGTTACAGCAGTTAGGAAAAAAAGAAAATATATCATATCAAACTCATTTTGAGAATTTAATAAAAGAATATACAGAAAATATAACAAAAACATTAGATAAGAATAATCATGTATTCATCAAAACTGCAGGTAAAATATATGAGGAAATTAAACCAAACATTTTTTCTGATGAACAAGATTTCTCTAAAGGATTCATTTCAATTGATATAGAAAATCTTGAACTCACTGAAAAACTGTCTACAGGAAAAACTAAAATCACATTTATTAATAAACATATTAATTTCTTTACTTCGGGCATAGGAATATTTTCTCTCAAGGTTGGATTTGAGTTTCAAGATAATAGTATAAATACGGCATATTTAAAAGACATAGTAGAAAAAAAGATAGATGAAGAAATAGATACTATATTATTAAAGGAAGTTAAAAATTTCAATAATACACTAACTAAATTATTATCTAGCAATACCGATTATACTATATTTCTTTCAAAAGAGAAAAATGAATCTTATTTTGATAATGGTATTAACATTTCTCATGTTGATTCAAAATTTCTATGGATACATAGAATTTATTGTTTTTGCGATAATGAAGAATTATTCAAGGAGGCAAAAGGAAAAAACTTCAATGAAGGAATCAATAAAAATTTAATTTATTTGCTTCAACAAACACCTGAAGATGATACTCCTTATTTATTTGATAAATATATTTTCTTTGGTTTAGGAAGGTCACTTATAATTATCCCGTCAAGTCAAAAAATTGACGAAATTAAAAAAATAATTGATTTGATAGAGATTGGACAATATTTCTGCTATGGGCTCTACCTCTTAAATTTTTTCTTAACCAAAATTATTTTAAAAGATGAATCAATTGAATTTTCAAAAGGTATTAAAGAAAAAGCAGTCAAAGACAAAATAGAAAAGTATCAGAATATAAGGTCCAGTAGTATTAAACATTTAGATCAATTTCATGACGGAATGAATGCCATTCTTTACTCTGACCATCCCTTATTACTTTCAAAACTTGAAAAGCAATGGCGACTAGAACATATGGAAAGACATATTATATATAATATAAAGTCAATCGATCAGAATCGTAACTATAACAGTGAAGTATATCTGAGAATTAAACAGGATCGACTAGATAAATTAATTGCAATCTTTACATTATTCTCGATATTCGTTGTTTTCGGTGCCATAGTGGATGCATATTCTCTTACAAAAGATGTTAATATCCTTGGTACCACTCCTTTAACTTTTTTGCTAGCCGCATCTTTATTCTCTATAGTAGTAATAGTAATCATTGTATTTCAGTATCACACCCAGTTTAACAAACTTAAAAATAAAATACTTTATAGGTTTGAAAAGAAAAAATATAAATGAACAGCCCTGAACTGCCAAATTCAACATCTGAATGTAAAAAATATTCAAAAGCAATAAATTATATAAAAAAGGATTGGAGCCAATTCAAGTCAATTACTTCCTTTTTGCTTTACCATCATATAGAAATTATGTGATTTTTCTTCAATGGTTAAACCTCAAATTTTTAGATAATCTAAAAATAATTATATCTTTTAGGATATTATCTTTATAATACCGGTGTTATTAAAGAACAGCCAAATCTCTTATAGGAAGAAAGATCTTTATTTCCATTTACTAGTAATTATAATTTGATACAGGAATACAATAGAGAAGATATATTATGAGTCCAAGTATGGTCTTATTTGGGCAGATAAAGTGATTCAAAAAATATCATAATTCAGCAAGATCCAATTAACATTTAAAAACCTAAAGTCATTTTATTAAATAATACAGCCAATATGTTTGGAAGTATATACATCACAAATCATATTTTCATTTAAAAATGATATACTCAAACAAGACATCAAAACCGTTGGTATTGATTGGGGGGGGATTTAAAATAAATTTTACCTATTAGCCCAACCAGATCTATGCAAAATGGAAAATGGGATTCGAATTCCTAATCGATAATTGAAGATTCTAATGATAAGTAAATACGGTTCAAGCATGTCTGGTTGATAGTTTCCTATTTCCAAAACCAAGACATTCAACATATTTTGGTAAATGGTCACTATAATAATGACCTTGATATTTTTGATAAATACATATAATATAAGAAACAGAATGACAAGTCATAACTTACATAACTTGAATATAGATAATTTTATAGGCTTGGCAGTTTTAAAATCCACTATATTGGATATGCCATTGCAATATTCGGTGTAAATATAGAAAATGTGTGAACATAATGAACATACAGAAAATAACTATAATAATTACTATCCATCAAAAATAGACAAAAAATTTCTTGATAGGTTGTACAAATTTATACAATCAGTTGAATGCGAAATGGACATAATGTTGCCAGGAATTGCATCATTGCAATTCTTGTCATATTACAAGATAATTGATTATGTTATATCACAGAAGTTGGCCAAGAATATCATTATCAGATTGTTATGTCCATTTGACGAGGATAGCACGCGTATAACTAAATATTTAGTCCCATTTATCGGATATAGATCAATAAAACCATTATTACCCAAGGCCAAGTTAAATTCCTTGTTCTTTATCAGAGACAAGCAGAGTATTTTTTCTTTTTCAGTCAATATGCAAATACAATCCAACCAACATGATAACCGAGACAGCGATACTATTTTTTCCCTTGATAATTGGTCATATTCTAAAGACATTTCTATAGTGAGAAATACTGTTTATTGTTTTGATCTCATATGGGAAGAGAAAGAAAATCATGACAAAACCATAAAGGAAAAAATGCACTCTGAACTTTTGTTTGATTTAATCTCACATGATATAGGAAATTATCATCAGATAATACAAAGTGGCTTGAATATTGTAACTTCCATTATAAAAAGAAATAACAATGACACAAATGGTTTATCCCAAAATAACGAAAGAATTTTTTCAGCTATTACAACTGCAAAAAACGCACTAAATAAAGGTCAATCACTTGTAGATAACATACGTAGATTAGAACGACTATACACACAAAAGGATCTAAAGTTAATAATAAAGAATCTCCCAGATGCTATCAGAAATGCATACACTACACTGGAGCAAACATTATATGACAATAACCCACAAGGCAAAAGAATTAAATTTTCTTTAAATGTAGTGGACGATCATAATAATCCATCTGGCATAAATGTAATCGCAGAAGATCTGCTTGAGGAAATTTTTGTTAATTTATTTTCCAACAGTATGAAATACACAGAATCGTCGGAGGTTAAAATTGATGTTCTAATAAGGGAGTATTTTATTGGCGAAGTAAAATATTGGATGGTAACTATATCTGATTATGGTAAAGGGATATCGGATTCGATGAAAAAGGAATTGTTCAAACGGTTTTATTCCAAAGCTAAGGGAAGCGGATTAGGTTTATCTATAGTAAAGACATTGGTCGAAAGGTATAAAGGCAAAATCTGGGTAGGAGACAGAGTATATGAGAACTGCACGCAGGGAACTGTATTTGGTATAATTTTTCCTGCAGCGCAGGAACAATAATATTATCTTGTGATGTCCTTGTTGAAGTTTTTAAATTCACTTCATTTGACAACCCCATGTTGACAGTTTTTTATTATCGATCCATTAACCATTCAATCATTCAGTAACCTTCCATCCAGATAGTACTGTGGTGTTGCTGTAGTTGTCTTATTTGCTCTAATGTTACATTATTGTTGATATCTTTGGAATCATATGCACAAATGCCAATAATAGGAAAGTTAAATCTTTGTTCCAAACATGATTCATATTCAAGTAATTCTTTTGTAAACCCACTTTTGAAAAATGCATTCATATCCCCAAATACTCGCATTCCTCTCTTGCCTTTGCTAAGACAGTTTTCTACTAACGTAGACCACAATGCAATTGTTCGCTGAATATTGGGTATCCCATCAGGAAAATACGCTTCTTTAGTGGTTCTGATAATAATGTCTCCTCTGGATTCAAGTTCGACAACATTCAATTGCCATTCATTTTTCATCCTAGCACGAATGTCATCTGTTGGCAGATCTGTGGTTGTCATAACGACAACCTCATTCCTTTCAAGACCTCCTTTTAGAAAGGCAAAGGCTTCATTGAATTTTTCCTCTTTGCTAGGATAGACCGCAATTATATGATTTCCTTGCTCGATAGTCTGTAGCCTTTGTGCCAATAAATCTATTATACAGAGGCATAAAATATAAGAATTTTGGTGAGATAGTATTTATGACATTTCTTAATACAGAAATATTTCTTGTTTTGTAAAATAACTATACTTTTACTCTCATATATTTATAAACACATTTTATATATTAGTTCAAGTGAAACAATCACATTTAATAAAAATGGAGGAACTGTTTTAAATGCCAACAATAGTTCATTTTGAAATCCCTTCAGATGACATCGAAAGATCAAAGAAATTCTATAACGAATTATTTGGATGGACAATTGAAAAATTTCAAGGGGCAGATAATAACATGCCTGCAGATATGGAATATTATGTTATAACAACAACAGACGACAAAGGAAATAAAGCGTTACGAGGGGGTATGTTAAAAAGACAAAGTCCACAACATCAAGGAATTACAAATTATATTGATATAAGATCTATAGATGAGCATTCTGCAAAAGTAGAAGAATTAGGAGGTAAAGTAATACTTCAAAAAACAGCCGTGCCTGGAATGGGATATTTTGCAATATGTCTTGATACGGAGAACAATAGCTTTGCTATATGGGAAACAAATAGCACAGCTAAATAAAAGCAAACCCTTTATTTAATAATGCATTTATAAATTCATTATTTCTTTCTTGTGACTGTTAAAGTTAATGGCCAGATTTTAATCATTATTTGCGTAGACAATTACTAAAATATTATTCTTAAATACAAAATACTTAATATTATTAAATTTGACTATTTACCTCGGGATTTACTACATATTTAAATTTCTGGAATAAAGAAAAAAGGTATTTAATCTATTTTAGAATTTAAAATAATAAAAAGATTTTCTATTTTTGCTTTTTAACTTTAAAATAATGGAAATTAAGTCTAGGATGTATTACTCAATCACTAATAGGTTTGGGCATTGCTTCAATAATGCTTAAAAAGCTCATAGGATCGGAAGTCGATGATGAATCTAATATATTCGTAATTTCAAAGCCACAGCTTTCAAGCAGTATGGTAAATTCTTTTTTGGTTCTTATTCTTCCATTTTGAGTTAATATCATCATCATTATATCCAGTAAATTGCCAAAAGATATTTCATTATTTTCTGGCATAATCATATCAATAATTATCAATTTTGGTTTTATTTTATGATCATTATTTTTTTTATATTTTTGATTAGATTTCATTGAAAAGTTCATTGCATTCAAGCAATTCTTTAAGATAGTTGATGCAGATTCATCATCCCAGTTTAAAAGCACGTTTTTTATAATGTATCCATCTGCGCCAGAAGGAATAGATTTAAAGAAATCTCCTGATATGAATTTACAACGAGATAATATACCATTATTATCAACATTGGAACTAGAATCCATATGCTGAATTTGTTGTTTTTCAACACTTTCAATTGCATATGGTAAGTCAAATACTATACCCGTTAGATTGGAATTATCCTTTAAAATACTTGATAAAAATAGTCCTTGCCCGCCTCCTATATCTACAACAGTATTAAACTGTGAAAAATCATATAAAGCAGAAATTGATGAGACCTGTGATGAGGTCATTGCTGTCATTGCTTCATTAAATATCTTTGCATCAACAGGATTTTGTTGAAGATATTCGAATATATTCAGGTTGTTTATGTGTTTGAATGAATTTTCTCCTGTTTGTATAACGTATTGTAAATCATCAATAGATCGTTTAAATGACTGCCTCCCTAACAGGAGAGAGAAATTTTTTAACATATTATTTTCATTTGATTGAAGCAAAGATGCTGTAGGCGTAAGTCCATATTTTATTCTTTCATGTCCATCTTCTTCTTGTGTCTCTTTTACTTTGGTAAAGATACCAATACTAGATAACATACGCAATAGTCTGGAAAGAGAATTTGGATGTGTATTGGTTTTTTTTGCTAACTGTTCTACAGTTTTGGGTCCATCTTTTAAACAATCAGGTATTTTTAAATTAATAACAGTAGAAATAGCATTAAGAATTATTTGCTCTTTAATAAGATCAAAAATTAATTCCGATATTTGGAGATCCTTATTATTTTGCAATAAAGTCAACATTCATTGATAATATTTAATTATTATCTCTATTATATAGCAAAGGTATTTCTAGATTAATGCATTGTCTGTTATAATATGATTATCTTTTGAAATCCGCAAAAGGTATTCAATTTTCTATATATTTTAATTTGTATCCTTATGCTCTGTTGCATGATTACTATAATCTTTGATTTTACTATCCCTTTTGCCTATATAGATATCAACCTATTATACAATAATGCTTTCAACATTATCTCCTGTATCATATTTTTTAATCTAACAGAGTATACATATTCTCTACCAAATGTTCTTTTTATACAAGAGAACACGGTTTCTATCAACAATCCATCGTTTCCCGTAGCTTACAATGCTGTCCTCTTTCCATCTTTGCAAATTATTTCTTTGTCCCAACACTGATAAATTTCTAAGGATAACCTGTTTTCAGTTTAATTCTTACATTCGTTCTTACTTTAATACAAGGTTTGATTACGTTGTCTCTTAGATACCTAAAAAATATTATTACTATCGTAAGCACCATCATCAGTAAATAATTTGCCTATTGCTGTTGTTGACATGCCATTTGATTTTATAATATTTTCTTCAACTAATTCCGGTAATGCTTTACTATCATGAACATGTTCATTGGTAACCTTTATTGACAGAATTTTCTTTGTCTTGACATTAACGGCTACTATTTGTATTTTAAATATCCTTTCTTTCTTGTTGTTTTTCACATCCCATTTATCTCTCATCCATCCATTGGACTCTGTTTGTTACCTTTATTCCAGTACTGTCTATTGCAATGACAATGTATTCGTCTTCAAATTCCTTGTTTTTGTTATCATCTTCTTTTATTTTGATATCTAGCCGATTTATCCTTATATTTATTGTTTTATAATCGGGGATAGAAGGTACTTTCCCTTTAGTATGGCCTTGTGCTATTCCCTCTGTTTGCCTATAAGGATGACGAGAGATGGTTTAGCATAATCAAGTAAAAGAAGAACTGTGTTAGGATAATGAAATGGCCCACCTATTTTGCCGGGTTCATCTCTTAATTTGATATCCTAGTTGTTGATGACATCAAATCTAAGCAAGATTTCGCCTTTTCTAACTAGAAATTGGTTATAGTCAGACCAGTTCATACAATTTTTTTATTAATGTTAGTTAAATAAGTTTTAAGAGAGGGAATCATGCAACAAAGCAAGATCTATTCATTTTATTATCATATTCTTTTTCCTCAGATTCAAATACAAATATTTTTCAATAAGTTTTTCTGGATCAATTGCCTGTTTAATCCTTTTTCTATAGTATTCTATAAAATGGAACCTTGTATAGTAATCCAACCATTCTCCTGATTATCCTCTTTTTGTGATAGATTCTTTTTGCAAGCGGTAGAAATGATTCAAATATTTTCTCATTGTCTTCTTTTCCTATTTTTATAGATATTGTCTCCATTTTGTTATCTGTGGTTCCAAAAATACAAAGTCATTAAAAAGAGAAATCATA
This sequence comes from Candidatus Nitrosocosmicus sp., assembly GCA_025934495.1. Lineage (GTDB taxonomy): Archaea > Thermoproteota > Nitrososphaeria > Nitrososphaerales > Nitrososphaeraceae > Nitrosocosmicus. The sequence continues at coordinate 50,017 of JAICXY010000003.1, read as the reverse complement.
ATTGATTTTTTGCAGTCTATAAATTCTTTATCGCCATTTTTCCTTGGCAATAGTCTTTTATTAAAGCTAATGAAGTAGAAACTTATTTGGATCTTGACTGAATATTAATTTTCTTATTTAAATTAAATGAATACTCATTTGTAATAGGTTTTGTTATTTGTTAATTGATTTATCGGATCTATAAACATAAAATTTAAAGTATAGTTATAAACTCTTTAAGTGATGGATAGCAAAATAGTATTAACAATAGCAGTAGTTGCAATAGGAGCCTTTGCACTTTTAACAGCAAGTACCCTTGTAGCAACAAATGTATTTTCACAAAATGCCAGTAATGCAGCCAATCAGACAAAGGCAAGTGCAGGAGCCGCAATGAATAAAACATCTGGTGCAGCTAAAAATGCAACTCAAGGTGCAGGAGCCGCAATGAATAAAACATCTGGTGCAGCTAAAAATGCAACTCAAGGTGCAGGAGCCGCAGCTAAAAATGCAACTCAAGGTGCAGGAGCCGCATTAAATCAAACAGGCAAAACCATTTCTAATACTGCAAATAACATGATGCAAGGATTAAAAAACCTGTTTAGTGGTGGAAATAACACAAAAAAATAATTAATTAATTTCTAATTTTTTATTTAATAAAATTTTTTTTATTTATTATTACGGTTTATACATTACAAACTTCTGTTTTAGAAATCCATTAACAAATTTAATGCTTTTCTATCTATCAACATTATATAATCTAAAATTTACCTTTACAGATGCTATTTTATGTGATGTACACCTAATAAAGTTAGAAAATTTTCTTTAGCAATTACTTTACTCAAAGTGAGATGTTGGTTCACCATCCTTTGGGTAATTGAAGAAACAACATGATTAGACATGTAGATTTTTTCAAGTCTATGATGAAATACCTTCCTAGAGATATATCTATTGACAGAAAAGATTTTTGTCTGTATAAATTTCGTGTATTGTATTTTCAAAATCTTATTACTTTTATAGCATTCCTTGAAATCTCTTTTGATAAATTCGGATACAAAAGATAATAATTTTATCGCATAGCTAATTATATCTCAAATGAATTAAAAATGTGATTTTTTGTTATAATAATGAATATTTTTGCATTTTTTATCATTGTGTAGATTTTGGGACTTTATTGCCATTATTTAAATAACTACATTTTTAATTATTTTATTTAATTGCTTGCTTCTTTTTCTCCTTTAATAAATCTAATAGTTTTGTTTTATGCCTTTCAGGGTTCTCTAATATGATCTCATACTTTTGAAATTTTACAATTTTACTTTGAGAACTATCTTACATTAATAAAAGGGTGGTTTGTTGCCATGTTGTCCTTTTAAATGTTGACATATTCGACAGAGCATATTATTCCAGTAATTTTTAACAAATTACAAATATTTACATTTTAAATAATAGATCTTTTATATAAGTAAAAATATTTCATTCGGTTCGCTATTGATGTTCCTCCTTTCTTATAACGATGTTGTTTCATCATCCTATAGTTTACTAGCCCTGCGACTATATCTAATACTTATTGTAATTCATCACTTTGTTTCTAAATACATTACTCATTATCCTTTATTTTTCAATTGATAAATATAGTATGCTCTCTATCACTATTCTCTTTTTTAAATGAATTTTGTTATACTCTTTTCTTCTTCTTCTTCTTCTTCTTTGGATAATTCGAGGTTTCCTTTTCTTTTTGTTTTTTGAAATAAATAGTATAGTTTAAATTTTATTTCAAATATTATCAATTGTTTTCTTCATCTTTTTCTTCATCTTTTTCTGAATTTTTATTTACTAGAATGAAAATAGGCAACAATGAAACCCTGGAAGCTAAATTAATTTTATTTTTCTGATCTTTAATTTGATCTATGAATCCTTTGTAATAAGAAATTTCATTATTTAATGAATTTATAAAAGAGATTGCGGTTTGTATATAGTTGGTACTCTCTTGTTTTTGTTTATCAAGATTATAAACTTGTTTTTGCAACTTTTCTGCATTGACTTGATACTCTTGTACTGTTACCTTGATATCACCATATCTTTTTAGGTCATTTATCCACATCTTCCAGTATTCTGATTTAACTTTGCTATCATTAGTATTCTTATATTTGGTAATAAAGTCTTCATTTTGAATACCAATTTTAGAATTACTAAAATCAATATTATTACTTTTTGTACAAACTTCAACCAGTTGATTGATAGTTATAATATCTGATTCAGTTATTCCTTTTTGCAATAGATTGGAGAAGGCCGCTCCTATAGATGATTGTGATTGTAATATGGTACGGCAATTGATCACTTTATTGTTCAAAAAGGCAAGCTCATCTTGTTTTTCTTTTAATTTGGTCTCAAATCCAAGTTTATTATCATAATCTTTTTCAATATCATCAAGGAATTTTAAAACTGCTCTATCTGGTGAAATATTGTTAGCTTTTGATACTTCTAAAATGAGGTATACTAGTTGTTTTAACTCTTTGAGTCCCAAATTCATATCTTCAAGCTGGTAATAGATGTCCATAGTATGCTGATGTTGATTTACTTGGTCTTGCCACAGTGCCAAAGTTTTGTTTGACTCTATTTTTTGGCTATGGAGAATCTGAAGTTCATCACTTTCTTTTTTTATTTTATCATCTAGCGAGATTGCACTTATGTATTTTTCCATTATTTTCGCTATATCAAAGCCATTTTTTTTAAAATCGTTTATAACCGAAGTAAACGTTCCAAAATCCTCTATTTTAATAGTGAATCTTTCCCATAGCTCTCTTTTTAAATCATAAAACCAATCAATAAATGTCATAACATATTTTTTATCTTGTTTTAATAGCTCAAGTTCAAATTCTTTTTGATTTTTTTTTGATTCTTTTATTTTGATATCCTTCTCTAATTTCCATTTATAATTTTCTAATTCTCTACACTCTTTTTTCTTTTTGGCGATATAGTTAGAAATCTGAGAAACAAATGGAGACTCTATATTATTTAAAGAACCGGTATTTTGTTTGGGATTCAAGTCAGCTGTAATATTGTTTGTAAATGCATTGGAACTTTGATTAATGATGAATTCATCGGAGTTTGAAACGGGCATTGGTTTGGCTTCTTGAGAAAGGTATGGTGTCTTCAGAGGAGGAGATGACACAGCAGGTTTTTTATCATTTCTTTTTTCTTCACCATCAATCCTCTTTCCATTTACTGAAGATCCTAAATTAACATATGGAGAATACCATGAAAATAAATCATGAATCCAAGAAGATATAATAATCGGTTTAATTCCGAGTCTTTTACAATTCATATAGATCTCCTTTACAAAAAATGAAAATTCATTGTATCTTATTCTCCTATTGTCATCGCTATTGCCAATGCCATTGCCAATGGAGTCAACGACATTCTCATCGTCAATATCATCGAAAATTCCAAGGTTTTTCATTATATTTTTCATTCTATAGCCTTCTGCACATTGTTCTATGGGGATATCTGATTTTTTAACCAAAATAGCAAAGTCTCGTAGTTCTTCAGCAATGGGTATCCCTAATCTTAATTTCCACTCTTTAATTATCTTTGAGACTGTACCTGTAGATATCCCTAATTCTTTAGCTATTTGGTCTCTGGATTTACCATTAAGATACCCCTGTATTACTAGAGATGTAATGGAAGGATTAGAAACTACCAACTTTTTATATTACTATATATATCAAAAATCTTTATAAATAAAAAAATAAGTCAATCGGTCAATTTCTGTACCTCCGTCATTTTATTGTCATTATCGTCATTCTTTCCGTCAAACCGTCAAAAAAATCGTCATTTTTAATAAATTCTAGATCAAGCGTAATAGAACATAAAAATTTTCTTCAATTAATCACTATAACTAAGAACCTATTCCAAAATTCGATAGGATTATAGCTCTTTTCCTCTTTTGATAAACTGTGACCTTCATACAGAAGAAGGAGAGATCAAAGGAGAACAATAAACAATCTACCGTACTCAAGATTCCTGATGAATTATGGAATGAGATTAAGAGTACTTTCCCAAAGGAGAAACCTCTTAGGACAGTTGGTAGACGACCAATTATCCCATACAGAAAAGTGATCGATGTAATTCTCTATGTACTAAGAACAGGATGTAAATGGAAGATGCTACCCAAAGAATACGGATCGGGTTCTATATACCTGTCACCGTAGGTTTTCAGGAATAGAATAGAATAGATCAGATGTATTCAAAAAGGGATAGATCAGATTACTGAAAATATATGATGACTGTATTGGTATCAACTGGGCATGGCAATCCATCGATAGCATATCTATAAAGTCACCTTTAGGGTGGGGCGATGACTGGATATAATCCCACCACTGATAGAAGAAGCAAACTAGGCTAAACAAAAAGACATATTTTAACAGATAAAAAAGGAATCCCTATATCTTCAGTTATTTCTTCTTCAGCAAGCACGCATGACATCAAACTAGTAACAGATGTGGTTGATAATGCAGTTATCAGAAGACCACTCCCATCACATAAAACTAAAAAGATAGAAAGAAAAAGAAAGATTCAACATCTATGTTTAGATAAGATATACAATTCCGAATCTGAAGAGCAAGAATTAATCAAACGAGAATATGTACTGCATATTCCTTCAAAGGGAAAAAGAAGAGTAAGAGGAGATCAAGTGGAGATCAAGATTACAGTACAGCATTGCTCAAATCGAAAAAAACATTCTGCAAAAAGATGGGTTATAGAGCGAAACAACTCGTGGCATGACTGATTTAGGAAACTGTTCACCCGATATGAGAAAAAGTCAAAAAACTATCTTTGATTGGTACAGTTATCCTGTTGTATGATCATTTATAGAAAGATAATTTTAGGATATGCTCTTAACTGTTTTTCCTTTCTATTTATCCATTTCTTATTGCGACGTGCAAATCCTGCAAACAATGGAAATGTTATGGTTGCCTCGCCATAAACCATTTGTTCAAATACACTTCTTTATGAAGCAGATATTTGCCCTTCTCCATTACAAATTCATGTGAAGAATATGGCTTGGTTGCAAAGAATTAACTATCTCATATATCGTTCGTCACAAATGGGGAGTTGATCTTCAATAATGAAAGTATCATAAATTTTATCGATATGAATTTGTTCTTACAATTTTTCATCTACAAATGGACTTCCAAGGTAATGAATAAAACCGAGATTCAAAAAACCCGGCCTAGTATATATGATTCTGTAGATCCAATTCATCTTCAATCATTTTATGATAAATAATACACGCTCTAGAAAGGTTTCTATCTTGAAGGATCATAGACCTATTACTTACAATAAAAGGACGAGGATCAAATCTTGTTATATCTATATGTTGGATGGCTCCTTGAGAAAGTACTGCTTTTTATTTGAAATAAGCTTTTATAATCGTGTATCATATTTACTTGACCTAGTCCCTTCTAATTTATTAATGGTTATTATTTTTTTAGTGACTATATTCTTTAAAAGAAACAAGTAGATAATAAGAGCATTACTTTTTTACATACTAAAAAATGTTTATAAATATTTTTACTATTTTTTTGGCATAGATACAAGGGGTATTCTTTTGCCTATTTTTTCTGTTTTTTGTTGTGATCAAATGAATGTTGGTATTGTTTATTATGATCTTGGCGTATTTGCTACAATGTGGAACATGTTTATTATGATATTGTCTATTATGCTATTATGTTTTATCTCTTCATGGACATTTCATAGCATGATAAAGATAATATGAAAACTAAAAAAAAATTGTTAGTGATTTCAAAAATGTTTCATATTGGTAAATTACATTTGTAAATTGTTTCATATGTGGGGTCTTTACGTAATATACATCATGTTTAACAATCCTTAAGTATTACTTTTTTATAAAAAAGTATTATTATGATATTAACATTTGGAGGTAAATAAATTGGTAGTAGTAGATATAAAGTCATTTCTAGTATTATCTATTCCTTCAATGTTAATGCTTGGAATGCGTCATGCACTTGATGTTGATCATATTACTGCAATTGATAACCTTGTTAGACTTCACAATGCTAAAAAAAGATCTCGATGGGTTGGCACAGGATTTAGTTTAGGACATATGATATCTGTGCTAGCTGAAATGCTTTTAATAATATATGTAATAGGTAGTGCTACTAGCAGTAAAGTTGACGAGCTTTCTCTTTGGGGAGGAGTTATTGGAACTATTGCTTTAGCTACAATAGGTGCAATTAACCTTTATTCGATGAAAAAATGGGGAAAAACAGGCTCTGCTATTCTTGCAGGTAAAGTATCTACTAAAACAGGTATATTAGGACCATTTTGGTCTTCACTGATTACTGGCATGGTATTTGGTCTTGGATTTGATACTGCTACTCAGATTTCTGCTCTTACATTATCAGCTGTAGCTTCAGCAACACTTGGAGTACAGGTGGCATTAATTTTAGCAGGATTTTTTGCTTTAGGTATGATACCTGTTGATACTCTAGATAGTGTTATTTTAAGATCGGCATTTCATAAAATATTTGATAAAAAAGGTTTTAGATATATGTCATATGCTTTGAGTGGGGCAGCTATGACAGTTGCAGCTCTTACATCTTATGAAATAATAACTGGTGCAAAGATTTTACCTCCGATGACAGGACCTGTTTTGGCATTAGTAATAATCGGGTCCAGTTTTGGATATGGATTTGTTACTCGTAATAGGCGAGGAAATGAATTATCAATATCAGAAGAGAAGGAGTATTCTACTATGAATGATTTAAAACATGATATGGATAAACCCGATTATCATTTTCAAAATAAATAATGATACATTACAAAAGCAGATAAATATAAATTTGTATTATGCAGGTAAATTAATTGAGAATTCAAAATAACGTAAAGTTAAAGAAAAGTTTTTCTTCCAATAATAGGGAGCAATCTTTTTTAGATGAAATATAGATCATCAATGTACAAGCAATAAAAAAATAAAACAAATAGTCTTACACCTCTACAAGATTCATCATACTTCAAAAAATGATTAATTAAAAAAAAGGCATGTTAGAGGGATAAAAGAATTTAGAAAAATACTTGATGATTCGAGTTAGAATTTCAAGTTCCTGTATGAATCAAATTTGCTCTATATTTTTAGTTATTGCATCAAAAGGCTCTGCTAACTTAAGATAGTATTTCCTTATTATGTTGATAAACAAACAACTTGAGCCATTGTCTTATATTATGTAATTTACATTTGTTCTTTTTACAAGGAAAATAATCGTCAAAACATTCTTTGGGTCTATCTTTTTTGTACTGTATTGTTCTTTCAATTATGCTTTTTTCAAAAGAGGTATGAGAAGGTGATGATGTAGGTTCAGGAACTTACAAGATTGTGGGTATCAAGTACAGCCATCAGATTAAACTTGATGTTTTCCATACATGTTTATAACGTGAAATAGAATTCGTTCGGCTACTACAAACATATTTCGTTCTTTCGGTATGCGGAACGAAAGAATTTCTTTATTCTTTGGTTCAATTACAATCCAAAGCCATATTAATTCAGGACCGGATTTTATCACAGTTTTATCGATGACATATTCTTTGATTTTCCTTTTCTTGAAATATTTCAATGGTTTGTACTTTTGTAGCCATCAGTTTCAGATTAATACAAGATGACTTATTTCTATTATTTTTAAAAAAGATAATGCTTTAGCCGTGTTTCTAAAGGATAATCCGAGAAAATACAAATGTAATCCATAACTGATAATTTGTGAAGATGTTCTATTTCTAGTAAAAATACAACATATGATTGTATTCAATCTATAGGTTTTTCCTAAAGTTAACAGAGCCTATCTGCATCATTTGTAATGAATGCCATAAATTCTGTTTTTTTAGCTTTGCCGTCACGAAATAATCTGTGCATCTTGGAAGAAAAAGATGAACGAGAAAACATTCCAGATAACATTGAACCCAAAAACTTGAATTCTGTATTGTTATTTTTTACTTTGGACTTTAGAGGATTATTCAGGGGATTATGATAATGAGCACGTTTTTATATATGACTATTACAATGCATTATTCTCCTTTCATACGTTACTAATAAAAAAGATTTACCATGTTTATTCAAAAATTTTGAACCAATAGATAATCTGATTTTTAAATATTGGAAAATATTTTTCAAATGTGTTCATATCTTTGTATAACATTCATTATGTTTAAATACTTGGTTAAACCATCCAACATATATTAGATTCTTTAAAACTGTTAACAATTACTAATAAAAGTATCAACTGAAGATCGAATAATTTTTAGATGTCCAAAGTTAACCTAATTCATGATTGATAGTGGTATTAAACAGTTAATACAAAATGCATCTCTAAGCAAAAGATCAAGCTGGGCAATAGTCAGAAATGGTGCCGTAGCAGAATTTTCTATTACTGATACTGATCTTAATACAATATACCAAAATTTTAATTATGATACCAATATTTTGACTGTCGAAACAGAAAAAGCGATTTTAGAATTAGAAATTAATGATAGTCTTACTACAATAATAGCAGAAAATGCCAATTTTAGATGTTCGCCTTGGTCCCAGAACATTTATCTATGCGTCTCAAAGAAAGATGCTCAACTATCAAAGAGAAATAGATTAACTTGTATTGGTGAATGGAATAATAATAAGGATCATGGAGTAATATGGGATTTAGGAATTGGTTATAACGATTTTGAGGCAAAAATCATAGTAAACAATGAAAATTTACAAAGATATCTGAAACAAAATGAAGGAGAATATATAATTGATGATTCAAAATTTTTAAAAACCATTATAGAATTTTCTCCGTTTCGTATGTTTAATTCAAAATTTGCATCTATAGTCGTCAAACAAAAAATACCCACCACAAAAGATGAAATTGATGGCCCTCATACGCACCTTCTCCCTAATATTATACTTAAGGGAATAAATTTTCCAATCCCAGTAGAGGATGATATGAGCTCGCAAATTCAAATCGATCCATTTGGGGGAGTGATTGATGGAAATGGAAAATATACCGAATGGCAGGGATATGAAAAAGATGAGTTCCAAATGATGATGAAGTTATATGGCAATAAAATTAATTTCAAAAACAAAATTTTTACTAGAGATCTGCTTTGTAATTACCTAGAAAAGGATAACTTTCAGTTAATTTCAAAAATGTATGCTGATGAGCACAAACAAGATCTCATAAGGATAGTTTTGGCTCAAATAGTTTGCGACAAAGGCTATGGGCAAGACATTCGAAAAAAAGGCATCCTTACACTTGAAAAGTTAGGAGCAATTAATTTTCATTCATTGAAAACCTGGGCAAAGCAAATATCACCCGAACTTGAAAATTAATAAAAATTAAGTTTGTATAAAAGTTATCTTGGCATTTTATATTATCTTCCTACTAATCGCAATGTTTCCCTTTCTCCATACTTTGAAAATAACTTTTCATATTGTGATAATCTTTCTTGTATGACAATATTTTCGGGAGTATACATTTTCAAAAAATTTACTCTCAATATCAATAAATTATTAGAATTAAATAATCTTAGACTATAACTTTTTCTTCCATTTTCTTTTTCTTCCATTACAAATCTAGCTTCCTTTGCTTCATGAATATTAACATGAGCATGCCATTGACCTTTTTCATCTCCAATTGTTGCATACTGATCATTAATACGAAACGGAGTATCTTTGTCTATTCTTAATTCAGCTACTGCACCTTCGCTTCTAATTGACAACATGATATTTTCTAGTGAACGTATATCTTTAATTAAGTCCTCTAACGTTACCATCGTCGAATCGATCATATACTCATTAAATCATGGTTATAGATAAGACTAACTAAAATCATATTTAAATAAAATGAATTAGACGACAAACCAAGAAAATGTTTAATCATTCCCAAAAATTTGATGATTTCTCAAATATGGTTTTCGCTTATTTAACAAATTTCTCCATTTTAATATAATATAATAGATCTCATTATTTTTTTCTCCAAATAGATCTTTTGTTAGCTAAAATGATGAATCCTATAAAATGATACCCTGAACCAATAGGGCGTGATATAATGACCATTCTATAGGAACAGGAAATCCCGTTAAATGTTGAATTGTAATTGATACTTGTTTTGTTGAAATACATAGCCTAAATAACGTATTTCTGGTGGAAGTGGATAAATTGAATAAAACACAGGTGGTAATACTGCTATTAATACTGTTATAAAAGATATCAATTGTCTAATATTTCTTGTATGTGAAAGAAAAGAAGAAACAAAAAAACCAAGGGCAGACATTGTTCCCCAAATTAAAATCGCAGAGCAAATAATAATTGGTAATGCAGTGATATGCGAGCCAAAATTTTGTATACAGAGTATTATACTCAACTTTTATGCTATTTTATTGTAAATGTTGATATCATAATAAGTATTATCCAATCAATGTACTTTTCTTTATAAGGTCAGGATTATGCATAGATTTCAAGATCCTTTATTTGACATTTTAATAAATAAAAAAAAATTTTATAGCGCCTATGGTTGTTCTATGAAATAAAATACTGATTCTCTATTGGTTACCTGAATAACAATTTCAGGTAATTTTCTATAACCTTTATTTATTAATTGAAAGGATTCATCATAGGAACTTTTCAATGTTATTTTCAATATTCGAGAACAATGAGAAATTATTTGAATATATAATATTATTTACAAAAGAAACTGCATTATGCATTGGCAGTAGGATTTTATTATTATTGGCATTGCAATTGGCATTATTGTAATTACTCCACCAAAATTTTTTCTAATAGATTATATTAAACTATTGGTCTGTTTATTCGGCTCTGTTAACAGTTACGTAAACTTATGGATGCCTTCTTCATGTAAAATAATTATGCTTGTTTTGGCTGTATGTTTTTTGTTATAATCAATTGTCCAACCAGATACGGCTTTACCGATATCTTGTTCGTTTAAAAATGTGGAATTGTTTATGGCTTGTCTATGCATCAATGACCATCTGACTTCAATTAGGTTTTATTCAGGAGATCTAGTTGGAAGAAATACTAGATGTATTCTTGGGTATTGTTTGGCCATCGTTTATTTTACTTTGTTGGATTTGTGTATCGAAATGTTATCCAGTATCAAAAATATCTGCTTTACATTGGAATCATATTTTTGGTCCACTCTTTTTATAAAATCCAAAAACTGTTTTCCTGTTTTCTTTTTGTAACCATGAGTAAACATTTGGTTATTTGTATGGTCATAAGCACCAAATACATTCAAAATTCCGCTTATCTTTTGAGCTTTGGATATTTTGAATTGAATTAAGGACCATGAGGCTCCCCCATATGTTTTTGCTACTATTGGTCCCTTTTCATCCTCATAAACTAGGATTGAGTTAGCAGGCAGATTATATCTTAATTCTTCGATTCTCTTTTTTTCAAATGATATTCTGGGTCCAGGCTGGTTCCCAAAGTTATTTTAGAATTTCTCCATTTGATACCATGCTTTAGAATGATATTTCTAATTTGAGTATGGCTTATACTTTCGACCATATTTATCTCCTTTGTAATGAATCCCGCCAATACACGCAATGACCATGTTGAAAATGATAGTCCATAATCAGTTCTTGGATTACTAGTTACTATTTCAACAATCCTTTTTTCTATATCATTGGTTATTTTGATTGGTTTGTGCTCGTGTATTTTTGAGACTATTCCATCCAATCCTTTCTCATTAAAACGATGTATCCATTTTCTTATGTTGCTATCATGATGATTAGTCGTTCTTCTTATTTCAGGAACTGTGTATCCATCATTTTTGAGTAGGATAATCTTGGCTCTATATCCTGCTTCCGTATCCTCATCAAGCATTAGATGCAAATAGTTCCTTTCATATGTGGTAAGCATTCTGAGGAAGGTGTCCCTCACAATGATAATTCAAATAGAAGTGAGCTAAATGTATTATGTTGCTAAAACAAGCAGTATTAGTTTACAAGAAGAAAGTATCCATGTGTTTACATGACTGTTAACTTAACGCATTATCTGTTTATTGTGTTGATCGGTGAAAAGATTAAACCACTTACTTACATGTTTTAATTTACATTTCTTTATTCTACCTGGAAAGTAATCGTCAAACCCTTCAGTTCTTTCCTTGATGTATTGGATTGCTCGTTCTCGCTCTCGCTCTCTCTATGATGCTTTTCTCATAAGTAGAATGGAGATGATGTCTTTGTTTTAAAAACTTACATGCTTGCGGTGGATACCAAGTTCCATCGTCTGTTGAGACAGGGTACTTGCCATAGATATTTATCAGTGATGCAATAAAATGCTCAGCTACAATAAGCATTGTTTGATCAAAGGATATATCCATATGAAGGATTTGCTTATTCTTTGGTTCAATTGCAACCCACAACCAGACATATTGAGAACCAATTCTAATCAATGTTTCATCTATAATAAATTCATCAATCTTTTTTCTCTTGGTTAAAAGTTTCTTTGGTCTGTATTTCTAAATCCATTTCCATATTGATATATGGCTTCTGCGAACAAACCCTTGTAATGCTTTTGCTGTATTTCTATAGGAAAGACCATCAAGAAAATAGAGATACAAAGAATAAGCAATATCTTTAGGATTGGTTCTCTTTCTTTGATATTTCAATATATGGTATAACAATTTTTCAGCTATAGCGTTTTCTTAAGTTAACAGGGCCCTCTTTTTCTTCTTTTGGCAGAATATGTTTCCTTGGATATTCCTTCCCGATCAATGTAATCACAAAGAGACTTAACCATAGGTCCCATCTTAAAAATTGGGGGCATTACGTCTACATAACAACCATTCTCTTCAAGTGCTTCTCTAGTAGAAGGGCCTACTGCAGCTACGATGACGTTCCCCTTTAGTGAATCTTTTAATGAGCTGTCCATGTGATGAATATTTGCTATTTTGAAAAGATCTCTGACGGAGGGAGGACTTGTGAAGGTTATAACATCGATATTTCCACTAATAATATCCTCTATAAGTTTGACTACCTTATCTTCTTCAGGAGCAAGGAATTGAAACCCCATTGACCGTAGTATCGAGGCCCCATCCTTTTGAGTTTCAAAAGAGTATTTATAACTTGATGCCTCAATGATGTTCAATGTCCCTGCCTTGTAAAGTTCCTCTTTTATCTTTGTCGATTGCTCTTGGCCATGCCATAATATCGCAATAGTCTTTCCCGTTATGTCTGTATCCTTGAGTAAATCTAAGATACCTTTAAGAGTATTTTCTTGCGGTACCAAATCTACTTTAATACCAAATTTTCTCAAGATCATCTGTGGTTTTGTACTTCTTGCGATGATAGTAACTTTCCTCAAAGAGGTAAGTAGCGCATCCTCCATTCCAATGCTCCTAGCCAACGCTATAAGAGAAAAAACACCTGGTCCAGTCATGAAGATCACATATTCAGCTTCTTGTTTTACAATTCTATTAATGAATTCAATAATGGTCTCATTAGGCTTACTTAAATTTGCTTCAATTCCAACGGTTGGAGCAATATATGACTTGCCACCGAAATTTTCCACAATCTTGGCTAGCTCGGATGCCCTCCGGCTTCCTGTAATTGCAATAGTTAATCCTCTGAGTGACATGGAGGACATTCATACATTTTCGAAAACTTGTTCGGAACATAGCAAATAGAGCGATTTAGTAGAACATGTATCACAATGGATATTGTGAAGATATGATAATATATAAATTAGTTAAACTGTGGTCGTTTTATTTGGATATCAGTGCATGTATAACATATGCCAATGCCTCTTAGGCTTGTCTCATAGTTGAGAATATAAAATTATGACTATACCCTGTTTAAACACGATAGCATATTTAATATTAAAAAAGGTTTATAAAAAAATTGGGTCATATTTTTATGTTACTTTTAAAAAAATGACCTGTTACTTAACAGCTGTGTAACATGTTGATAATGATTATTGTATAGAATTTGTAGTTGTTTTAACCACTTATTTTTAATTATTTCAATATCAATAAAATACTACTGCTGTAATAATTCAGATATCAACACAATTATAATGAGTTTACAAATACATCTAATCAACATTTTACACAACTGTTAACGGATAAACTCTGATCAATCGAATTAACAATCTAAATTTGATGTGGGCTCGTACAGCACATTAAACAAATTACCTCGTCATCGTCATCGTCATCATTATAATCCATATCTATAGAACATTCTAATTCATATTCTTCGTTCATATATGGGGATAGTAATCGTCAAATCCTTCTGCGGCTCTATCTTTTATATCGCATTATTCTTTCCACAACTATCTCATATGATGAATGTAACTAATGCTCGAGACATAGAGAACTACCGACTTTAGGACCAAGTAACACTATACAAAATATACTCTATATAGCATACATATATGTGTCTATTCCATGCCCTTCTCTATTAACGATTTAAAAAAAGATTTTACTACTACTACTACTAGCATATTCCTTTCTGTACCTGGAGATGAATCTCCATTCCAAAACTACTATGCATAGGGTCTATTGCCACTCATATCCATGTTTCAGTACCACCTATTTTTGTATATGTTCCATCAATCAGATACATCTTTCCTACTCACATGGATAGACCTGTTTTGAATCTAACTTTTGTACTCTTTCTTATATTGCTACAATGACTTTTTTTCTGCAAATGGCTGTAAAGATCTATCTAGATGTATTTCTGAAACAAACCTAGGAAATAAGTATAAAGAGTAGATATACACATATAATAATTATCTTGGTAGATGTCCTTTGGTGTTCAATGTGACCATAGACCGTATTGATACCTCCACATCTTTAGATCTATCGCCCTAACTTAACATGCCTATTCATTATGCCCATTAATTGAACAGAACTATTTTGTATAATCACTATCTTAAAAGTGAATATTTGGATATCTAACTACGAATATGTTGGTATATTATCATTGTTTGATCTTTGAATTTATTATAAGATAAAACTATTTTTCTTATCTCAAATATTATAGCAGATAGTTAAACAAAATGATGATTGGTTTATTTAGTAATTTGAGTTCGATTTAATGTTCTTTCACATAAATATGAAATTTGTATCTAACGGTCAAATTGCTACTGAAATATTATTACTTTTCTACTTTGTTGAATTATTGGAAAAACAGTTAGTTAAAACTATGCTCCATCTATGACAATGCTAATTAATTTCTCTGCTTACGTTATATTTTCATCAACAAAACGGTAAAAAATAATAATTAAAATAATCATGCAACAAAGCACTACTTTTCTATATCAAATCACAATCAAGCAAAATTTATTGTATATTGTTTAGGACATCCATAAACTTGATATAATTATATTAAAGCATTAGATTCGTATTTCAAATAAATAATTTCATTATCTGTAATGCTGCAATATTAAGAGGCTCCCAAACAGGAGATATTGGGGGAACATAACAAGAATCATAATTTGCTAAATCCTCTATAGTA
Source organism: Candidatus Nitrosocosmicus sp. (assembly GCA_025934495.1). Taxonomy (GTDB): domain Archaea; phylum Thermoproteota; class Nitrososphaeria; order Nitrososphaerales; family Nitrososphaeraceae; genus Nitrosocosmicus. Next base: position 34,510 of record JAICXY010000003.1, on the reverse strand, counting down.
GCCTTTTTTAATAATGCAAAAGAAATTAGATCGATTCTGCCTTTTACACCTTCTTCTCCAACAATTTGTGCACCTAATATTCGCTTACTTTTCCTATCTGCCACAAGTTTTATCCATATTGGCTTGTTATCAGGATAATAACCTGCTCTTGTAACATCTTCTATTTTATTTTCAATAGCATCAAAACCATTCTCTAATGCCTCCTTTATATTAAGGCCTGTTTTTGCAGCAAATAGACCAAATGTCTTTGTTATGGCACAACCAGCAATTCCTTCAAATTTTGTATTACTCTCTGTTGCTGCAGCATTTTCTCCTGTTATCCTTCCTTGTTTATTTGCAGTTGTTCCTAATGGCAGATAGTCATCCTTATTTGTGATATAATTTCTGGCAGTTGCACAATCGCCAGCAGCAAAAATATTAGAGATATTGGTTCTCATAAAATCATCAACTTTTATAGCATTTTGAAATCCTAATTCTATCCCAGCATCTTTGGCAATTTCAGAGTTTGGTTTTACCCCTACACCTAATAATATACAATCTGCAAAAATTTCTCTCTTGTTTGTTTTTATACCAATCGCAAACAGTTTATTATCTAAATTCAAAGAACCATTTGACGAAGATAAAATAATCTCCTCAACTTTTTCATTTAAAATTAAATTTATTTCATTATACTTGAGTTCTTCTTCTATCATTTTAGCCATATCGTTGTCCAAAATATTGGCAAGTACATGGTCTGCTCTTTCGATTAATGTAACATTAAGCCCTCTTTTTTTAAATGCCTGTGTCATTTCGATACCAATCAGTCCTGAACCTACAATAATAGCCGATTTTTTATTTCTTAATCCTTTTTCAATGTTGATTCCATCTTCAAAATTCCTTAAAAAAATAGATTTCTAATGGGAGCAGCCTTATTTCCTTCATATAAACCTCTTATCTCAGGAACAATTGCTCGTGCACCAGTAGCTATTACTAGTGAATCATAATCAAACACTTTTTCTTTTTTACTGTGTACATTTTTTATGGATAATTGATTCTTTGAAGGATCGATTCTCGTTGCTACAGTATTTATTAGTATATCTATATGATGTTTGTTTTTGAAATCTTCTAAAGACCTTGCAATTAATTTATCAAAACCTTCTATTAATCCTTCTAATACATACGGTATCCCACAAGAACCATATGATACTAAAGGCTCTTCTTGGATTATTTTAATATCTGCCATAGGATCTATTCGCCTTGCTTTTGAAGCGGCACTAGTTCCTGCTGCTACCCCGCCAATGATTAAAATCTTTCTTCTATTGCTTTTGTTATCACTATTTATAGTTTCAGCCATTTTCCTATATATCCTAATAATTATAATCTCATCTAAACATACTACAGTAAAGATCTGGAGAAGTATTGAAAGAATAATTGATAAAATATTAGCGACCGAAATTTTCCAAGCCAAGTATAACTCTTATTTGCATAGATTAAATTATTTAAAAATCCCATGTAACTTTTACAATTGGTTAAATTGTTTTTGAAAAGACTTGCCACGTATGTATAAAGCACATTATTATTGCACAAATTCAATATACAAAATAAGAAAAATATCCATTATTATGAATATTGTATCTTATCCATACCAAGAAAACCCATGGGCTGCTAATGTTTGATGAAGCTGAACGATTGTTCAAATACCATAGCTATTAAAAATGTAATTGCAAATCCTATTCAAATTGTTAAAATGGATTATTTAAAACCTGGGCTCAAGTTAAGGATGCATATAGACTAATTTCAACAAATTTGAGTACTTCTAAACCAGATACATTAAATTTCATTAATTTGTAACACAAATTGGATAAATGCATGTAAAACATCAGGGTTAGTCTATTTGAAATATTTAATAATAAATGGCTTTCTTAAACTTGAACAAAGTTTGCAATCATAATCTTAATTTATCATTACAATAGAATAATTCGACTTTGTTTTGAATAATTAAAAGCATTTGATATGGACTTGGATGATTTTATTATTGCATCTTAATAAGAGATTATTATATAAATTATATGAAATATTATAACATTTATTTTTATTCAATTTGGTAGTTGTTGCTCATCGTATTCTTTATAGAAAACGTTAGATAGATGATCCTGTTCACTTTTATTATGTATATTTCCTTACCTATACCACTACAACTTTTCTTATGTTTTATTATACGATCAAAGAGCATATTAAATATCATTGTTAGGCAAACACTCGTTATCAAAATCGTTATCTTTTCAATACATAATTTATTGGTTTGATGGGGGGTTGAAGGAAATTATTGACTACTGACCTTTGGCCAGAACTGCCATTTACAGCCTGGAAAGATACGTATGATACACTACATAGGTGGACCCAAATCATTGGTAAAATCCGGCTTGCCCTTTCTCCACCTATAAATCATTGGTGGAATACTACATTTTACGTTACATCCCGTGGAATAACGACATCTGCTATGCCCTATAATAATCGGCATTTGCAGATTGACTTTGATTTCATTGCTCACCGGCTAATCATTGAAACGACTGATGGCTCTACCAGAACAATATCCCTCCGACCTTGCTCTGTCTCTGAGTTTTATCAAGAAACAATGGCAGCGTTGAGATCGCTTGACATGCCTATAACTATTTGGACTACTCCTGTAGAAGTGTCGGATCGGACTCCCTTTGAAGAAGATTATAAACATGCATCCTATGATCCAGAATACACACAACGGTTTTGGCGTATTCTAATTCAGACCAGTCGGGTGTTTACATTGTTCCGTTCAAGGTTCATAGGCAAAGCGAGTCCTGTGCATTTTTTCTGGGGAGCTTTTGATCTAGCCGCCACTCGTTTTTCCGGACGTAAAGCACCACCTCATCCCGGTGTACCAAACTGCGGCCGTTTTGTCATGGTAGATGCATATTCACACGAATTGAGTAGTTGCGGTTTTTGGCCAGGTGGTGGTCCAGTGGATAGACCTGTTTTCTACGCTTATGCCTACCCTGAACCAAAAGGATTCAAGGACTACTCGGTACAACCACCGGAAGCATTCTACCAGAAAGATTTAGGCGAGTTTGTACTGCCATATGATGTGGTTCGTAATGCAAAATCACCTGATGAGGTCCTGCTTTCTTTCCTACAGAGCACCTATGATGCAGAGGCTATATATGCCAAATGGGATCGATATGCATTGGAGCGTCAATAAAGATATTTCTGCCTTGATTTTGGCTAATAGCAATCTAAAGCTCTAATGTATAAATAATATTTTTGAAATGTTACATATAGAATTGCATCATTAGATCTCTTGCATAACTACTTGTAAACATTTTTATAATTACAATATCCTCATCAACCTTTTATTTCTGCTTTCATATGAGAGATCATTCAAAAAGCCATTGTTTTCAGATTATTTACTGCTGCTAGTCTTCCATTACAGATTTAACGATATTTACGATAAAGAAATAACAAAAAGATATGGTAAATACGAATTAAAACGTTTATCCAAAAGACAAGACCAAAAAAGAAATACATATACTTCAGGAAGATCATTCAAACCTAACTTAAAAAATATGTTTCTTATGTTTTTAGTATATTATCGCTTTCATTCAAAAAAACAAAAAAGAGGCTAAAACCTTCAGAATAATTAGATAGATATCTTTTCGGGCTTTTTTGCTTTTATGGATTCACTAAAAAGCAGCAAATACCAAGATCGGTAGCTAAAGATTGAAGGAAAAAGAGGTACTATTCTCGAGGTAAAAATAAAAGATATACTATTATTAAAGCATTTCGTGGATAACAATTATCTAAGGTATTGTATAGGTGCCTTTGGAAACAGATTGTGATTGTTTTCACCAACAAAAATAAACTGCCTAAAGTTTATTTGAAGCAGGTATATAGAAAAAAGTCAAGTAAAACAAATACAAAAGATATTTTTATTATAAATATTATCGATGTATTTACATAACTCATAACCTGGTATGGTTTGGCATCACGGTTGAGTAATACGATCGATATTGATGAAAAATTGTGCACAAGAATAAATATTATTCAAAATACAATTCACCTTGGGGTAAATCTTAATCTCTTTGTTAAGCAAATCATAAAATATATGTGCAAAACAGTAGTATTTTTCGGCAACGAATTGGCAAAATATGGATTCGGTTCATCCCATCCATTTAATTCTGACAGAATATACTCTTTTTGGTCAAAGTTCAGTTCAACGAATCTTGATAAATCAAATAAAATAAAAATTGAAAGACCAGAAATTTCACATGAGAAAGATCTTTTACTATTTCATGGTAAAAGATATATTGATTTAGTTAAGGAATCGTCAAAACAGGGGACTGGTTTTTTAGATTCAGGAGACACACCCGCTTTTAATGGCATTTTTGAATCATCTTGTTTTGTGGTTGGAACAAGTATCAAAGCATTGGATTTAGTAATGGAGAAAAAAGATGGAATATTACATGCATTTAATCCTATTGGCGGTCTTCATCATGCAAGAAGAGATTCAGCCGGAGGTTTTTGTGTATTTAATGATATAGGGATTTTGATCATGATTGCAAGAGAAAAATATGGTTTATCTAGGATAGCCTATATCGATATAGATGCTCATCATGGGGATGGTGTTTATTATGAATTTGAAAAAGACCCCTATGTGTTTATTGCAGATATCCATGAAGATGGTCGTTATCTATATCCTGGTACAGGCAATAAAGCAGAAATAGGATCTGGAAACGCTAGAGGTACAAAAATAAACTTGCCTTTAAATCCAAATTCAGATGATGATGATTTTATCAATGCATTCAAATTTGTTGAAGAATTCATTGATAATATCGCAAAACCCGATCTGATAATTTTACAGTGCGGTGCAGATGGTATTGCAGGAGATCCTTTAACCCATTTACAATATACTTCAAAATCACATTCATATGCCGCAGATAAATTGCATAAACTATCTCATAAATATTGTAATGGTAAAATAATCGCATTAGGCGGTGGAGGATATAATCAAACAAATATTGGAGATGGATGGACAGAAGTAATAAAATCATTTATTGAAGATATTTAATAAAGAAAATGATAAAAGAGTTGAATAAATCCCCTTTTAAAATAATTCCACCATTTTAATAAATTGGAAGCAATTAACAAGATTAATAATTGATTTAATTCTATTTAATTTTTATATTTTCTTTTGATATTTTTTGAAGATGTTTATTCCGCATATGATCTTTTAAATCAAATGCATTGGTAAGCCGCCTTTTGCAATATTTACAAATAAAGTTATTTTTACTATCCTCTTTTCGTTGGCTTTTTGTCAAATATTTTGTAGTATCTACATATCCAATAGAAAGATAATCTTCGCCCTCATTTCGAAAATTTTTCTTATGTACTTTGCTCAAATTCAAATTATACAAAAGAAGATACTAAATTAATACATACGGATTTATTAATTTGTAATACTGTACTCTATATTTTTCTTCTATTATCAAAGAAAGATAATTCTCATTGGGAAATATAAAATGATCATTCGGACAAAAAATAACATTATTTTTATGATTGATAAAAGGACGACTTGATTAAAAATATTAGTTTTTTCTCAGGTTTTCCTCAAATATGACAGGTAATTTGATTTTAATTTATCAGAATTAATAAATAAATTATTCAAATAAAGATATGCACCTTTTCCATCGAAAATTTTCTTTTATGTGTTTATATGGTACAAATATTTTCTATATTGGATCAGGGTCTAACCAAGGTGTTAATTTTGCGATTTTCTCTTTTTAATTTGAATCATCTACTTATTCTTCAAAATAATATCGTCAATAATATCACAACAATTTATAATACAAAATAGATAAATACTTAAAATTGCTATATAGTAAATCCCTCCTGTTTTTTGTTATATATATATTTTCTACCTTGCCATAAGATAGGTTTGGTATTTCCAAATATTATTAAAGGTACAATATTATATATACATGCAATAATTACAAAGATCGATGCAAAAATAATTGTTAAAGAAAACAATGGTTCGGTTCTATATTCTTTATATTTTCTTGAAACCAAAATAAACATTATTCCACAAGGTATCAGATCAAGGAGCATAAAAAATAAGTTAAAATTAAAAGAAATCTTTAACGTTGGAAAAAATAGTAATTTATCAAAACTAGCTGACAATAAAATAGGAAAAAGAATGAATGGTAATACAGAAGCAAAAAAGATAATTAGTAAATTTAAAATAACTTTAATCCTATTTTTCATTACAAGAGGTGCCAACGTTCTTCCTATCCCATGCCAAAGTGTTGTCAGGTCATCGACCCATAGAGTATAAATCATTTCTTTTAGTCTAACAAGTTTTATTTTGTATCCTCTTTTTTTAACAATTACTCCTAATGCTTTATCTTCCTGTATTGCATCATGAACAGACTCGAATGTTCCAATATCGATAAATACTTCCTTCTTTATAAGAAAAAAACATCCTATTAGATAGGCAATTTTTGATTGCGGATTGTTAACATCCGCAGAATCAACACCAAATAAAACGCTAATAGAGTCCCATAAAGGTATCGCTATCTTTGCCCAAAAATTATCCAATTTTTCAGGTGAAGGAATACCCGTTAATACATCTAAATTTTTATTTTTCATATAGAGAACGGTTTGTAATAATACATCCTTTTTAGCATAATAAGTATCAGCATCAGTAAAAAGTAAAATAGATCCGTTGCTATGAATATAACCATTTTGAGATGCCCATGTCTTGCCAGTCCAATTCTCAGGCTTTCCATTTAAAGAAATAATTTTTAATTTTTCTGACGATAATCCGATAGTTTTATAATATTTATTGTTTTTGATATCTTCCATAATTTTTAAGGTATTATCTGATGAATTATCATTTACAGCAATAACTTCAAAATTAGGATATTCTTGAGATAATAAAGATAACAAGCATTTTTTGATATGTTTTTCTTCATTCCTTGCTGGAATAATAATACTAATAAATGGTAAATCTTTAAATAAACTATTTTTAACATAAATGTTATTTTCGTTCTCAGAATTATAATTCGATAAAAAAGTATAGGTTTTATTGTTGCTATGATCTTTATTCAGTATTTGATATTTTCCATTTATATAAGATTGGTCATTATTTACCTCGAGATTTAAAGATTGTCCAAGAAAATATCCACTCTGTCTCTCTATTATAGGTATTGATAAACGAGATCTAAAAGAGGACGCTAATAAAAAAGAAAGTGAGGAGATTACCAACACATATAATAGTAATAAAGGTATTTCTATATTAGAATTTAAAAAATAAACCAATTTTATTACTAATAATTATATACCAAATAACATTTATTAATAAGTATCAATTCTATTGGACATGAATTATATATTATAAGGCTTGGCAAAATAAAGGAAAAAGATTTAGATTAATTATTGCTTTTATCTTTTATTTCAGTTAAGAAGAGAACAAAACTTAGATACCATATACTCTTTATACCTATACTTTAAACGGCATTCATTAGAAAATACTTTCAAGTAATCCTGATGTATTAAAAGAAGATATAAGATCTCTTGCATAATTATCACAAACAGCTTTATGGCCGTTAGGTCTCCATCATTTGTTCTTTCTTTGCTTTCATACTATTGTTATCCAGAAAACCACTACTACTTTTCAAATCATTTACTGGCCTAACATAATCAGAATTTAATAATATTTACGAGAAGATAATAAAAAAATATGATAAGCATGAGATACCACGCTTTTATCATCCAAACGAAAAGATCGAGAAAGAGATATAGGCGCAGGCAGACCTTTCAACCTAGATATCAAAAATAGATTCCTAATGCTTGTAGTCCATTATCGTCTTTACATAACCTACACTCTGCTGGCTTTTTATTTGATTTGGATCAGAAGAGTACTATCTGCAGAGAGATATTCAAAAGATTGAATATTGAATATGATTAGAAAATGTTTGCCGACCCACAGAAAGTATACAATATTACAAAGAGGCTCCGAACTCCTGAACAAGTAGAAAAATATTTTCCAGGCTTTCTTACTTTTATAGATTGTACCTAACAACAGATATCAAGATCTGTTGATAAGATACAACTCAAGGCGTACTATTCAGGCAAAAAGAAAAGACATACCGTAAAGAATCAGATTATGGTTAACAATTGTGGCTATATGCTTCAAAAAATACGCTATAAAAAAGGAAGAAAACAATACCTATTATTTGGAAAATTAAAAGATATTATTGAATTGTATCAAAGGCTATCCCTTCTTCGACAGCGTCTGTTATAAAAATGACTGAATGATGATTTTCTAGTATACTCTCCACCCATCTTCTATTAGATTCAAGAGGATTATTATTTAAATCGTAAGGACATAAAAGTAAACCCTTAAACCTTTCAAATTTGGAGTTGAATAATCGTTCTAAAACCGTATTAGCAATAATTTGCTCTTCGGTCTTTATTTTATCAAACATTCTAGCCACTAAACGGAAGGGAGATGCAAGACCATAAAATACTTTATCTATGATTCCTTCAGCATCTCTAATAACTTCGTCAGAGTGATCCATGATATTAGGTGCTTTCCAAACATCTAACAAGCCTTTTTTGTAAAATCCCTCAACATCGATGCCATAATTCATCATTTCACTTTCAATCAATTCTGAATCATCATCACATGTTATAAAAATGCAATTTTCTCCCTTTTGCAATCCATTTTTTATAAATCTCAACTGAATCTTTTTTCCATATTGTAGGTTCTCATAGCAAAGTACAATGTGTTTGCTATTATCTATTGTGTCTATAAATGTTAAAGGATCTTTGTATATACTGTCATTTGCTTTATGTAAAATCAAATTTGACATTACACAATATCCTTCTTCTATATGAATATGGCTCGATGGTATATTAACATTACAATGCTAAAGTGGAAGGATTATATAATTATTTGACCTGCTCTGTAAATATAAGCAAAAAGCTATAGTTTTCTTCCTTGCATAAGTTATGATGGGTAAGACAAGAAATAGTATAAAGTTTAAGGGTATAGCATATGCTTTACATCTGTATTTTAATGGTCTTTATTTAGGGAGTACTGTGATATAATTATCAATTTTGTTCACAAAAGTCACACAGTAATAAGAGATTGGATTCAAAAGTATAAACCAAAGAGACTGGTTTACAGGAAAACAAATGTTGATGAATTTATTGTTGATGAAACACAAATAAGGGTAGGTTCTGAATACATATGGCTTTGGGTAACTATAGAACCAAAACATAAAGAAATCCTTGCAATGGACATATCAAAAGAACGAAATATGTTTGTAGCAGAGCATTTTATATCAAACCTATTAAAGGAATATGGTAAGCACTCTGTTTCAACCGATGGAGGAACATGGTACCACCACAAGCTTGCCAGTTTCTGAAACTAAAACATCATCTTTATTCTCCATTTGAGAAAAGCATTAAAGAAAGGACGATGCACTACATTAAGGATAGAACTTAAAATTTTGAGACTACTACTACTTTCCATATCGAAGAAAGTAGAATTATACACTAAAACATGTGAAACAATGACCAAATCTATTTGCTCATCAATATAACAAGAAATTATATCCTAAATTTAGAGTCGTTATTCTCAAGTAATTGTTAATATAATTGGAGTTGGTATAATTCAAATTATCACGACAAATCTGTACCAGACTATAGACAATAGGATATCTATTTGTTGGAGGTATTTGATATATCTTAACGACTTCCTTTATATGATGGCTGACCTTGGTTACAATGATATAAAATTGTACGAACATGGCAAAAGAAACAATTGAATGAATTTAATTTATTCAGTAAAGGCTATGGATATACTTCTAAAAAGAGGATTGAAATCGAATGATTTTATCAATCAGCACTAGAATGATCAAACAATAATCACAGATGATATATATAGAGACGTCGATAGAACAAATCAAATTAGTGGTTGGATTAGATTAAGTATAAGCAATTAATTAAAATAGGTTAAGATAAGTTTTTCAAAAATGAAAAATCAAAGATAAATATGCTTCTTCATTCTTAGTAATTCAATTGTATCTATTTAATCTAGTTTTTAACTTTATATTTTAGCTACTAATTTGAAATAAAAAAATTATAAATTAGTAGTTTTCAATTATTTAATCCTCTATATTATGATATAGACATCGAATATGATTAGTAAAAATACAAATAAATTAGAAGATAGACATTCAAATATTTATTATTTCATGCCAAAAATGGATTTCCCAACTATAACAAAATCTTTTCCAACTTCATTGCTACTTTATTTTCTTATAAGTATTGGAGTGGGTATGCAGATAGGTGGTGCCAATTGGGATATTGTTTGGCACGGGAGCAAGAATGTAGAATCCTTCTTAACGCCGCCTCATACTGTAATTTATGGTGGAGTAGCTTTGTCTATTATTAGTACAATTTTACGAATACTATTTTTCCCACGCGTAAAACTATATCAAAACAATTTGAGGCTATTAATGCAAAATATTTCAAATTCATCTCAAGTATTGCCTTTTCCCATCAAACTCTCCATTATTGGAGAAATATTGCAAATAACTGCTGGACCGTTTGATTTTTGGTGGCATACTAAATTTGGATTTGATGGATTAATGAGTCCGCCTCATTCTATACTCGCAACAGGTATGCTTTTTATAGCTTTAGGTGGTTTAATAGGAATTTATAGACATTATAAAACCAATTCTTTATCTTTTGTTACCAGGGCATGTTTTGTAACATCATGTGGAATCTTTCTAATGGTTGCAGTAGGTATGATACTTTTGTTTACTCTTCCTTTCTCAAAAGGACAGTATTTTGATTTTAATCCTGAACCATTTACTGCAATATTTGCGGCGATTATTCTTATTCCTTTTATTATTAGTCTTTGCTTAACAGCGGTATCTTATTCTTCTAAAATACCTTTTATTTTTACCTCAATAACTGCTGTAATTATTGCTATACAAGCAAGTGCTACAATTATATCCAATTCGTATTTTATGGGACTATTTCCATTTTATCTATTAAATATATTGCCTGCAATTGCTGCAGACATTATTCTTTTAAAATATGATCACAAAATTGGTACTATAAATAATTCTATCGATCATGGAAAAAGATATATGTTTACTTCGATGCTACTTTCTTTATTTTTTATTATTATTTTCTTTCCATGGACTGCAGATATTTTCGGTGGATTTTTTAAACCATCAAGTGATATTAGAACAGAGGAATTTCTACTACAGATCCTATTTCCAATCATTCTACCTATTGTTGTTCCTATTTCTTTATTTTCTGCATTTATAGGAGGATACACTATGCAAAAACTGATTAAAAATAATAAATAGATTATACTTAAATTAATATTTATCAATGTTTAATATCGTCAATATAAAATAAAATTAGATCTACAAAAGAGAAGTATGACATTTTATTTATAATGTCAATTTGCAAGAGATTATTTCAATCAAAAAGATTAATGCATTGAAAATATTGCTAATAGATAGAAGACACAAATTTCTATTTTATGATTAAATTAGCAAAAGTAAGAAATTTGTTTTTCATGTACTAATATATTCCAGCATTTTTTATTTTAAGAGTGAGTTTATTTGCAGGTAAAATTAAACATTATTCAAAAAACTTTCATGATACAAAAAATTGAAATTAAAAAAACATTTGATTAATATTGCTTTAGCCAATTTCTTTAATATTGAACATTGAGCAATGGTGTAAGATTGAGAGCCTTTATGTTCCAGATACAGATGAACAATACAAACAATATGGTGGTGGTTTTGTATATGATGAAGAAATAGTTAAAAACCTTGATGAGATGAAACTCAAATTCCAGGATTTTTATTAATTCCTTTTCTCAACCACGTTCTCTACTTGTAAACGCTATAGAAAGTATGGTCTATTCAAAGACCATAAAATTGTATTTAGAAAACATAAAGCAAGAAATACAAAAATTATATCATCTACTTACTCATTAAATAAATTCCAGTAAATAGGAATAGATGTAGGCAGTTCTATAGTATTGAGAAAAATTCCCAAGCAAGCCAGAAAAAAAGTATTTAATGAATTTATCGAAAAAACTAAAAGTATATCACAAATATTAGAAGAGGGTTTGGACATAAGACAAGCTTATGAAGCATATGAATCCATTAATGCATCAAAAGATAGTGACAAACTAGGTGCATTATCGGGAAATTTGGAAAATGAAAATATATTATATTACAAACTAGTTGATTTATAACATAACTTGTTAATAGATCTAAAAAACCCTTTAGAGAGGCGTTAATAGATATAAGTAAACAATTACTAGATCGGGAATATGAATACTATTATTATTTTATTATCATAGAATTAAAGTTTATGTAGATATAGAAAATAATTTTTCATCGGGAGATCCAATCAATAAAGTAAAAGAATTATTCAATAATTTAGAATTTGATTTATCAAAAATTCATTTTGATAGCGAAGATAGAAAGAATAAATGTATTTCATCTGCGTGTTTTTTTGTTAAAATACCTGGGGATATCTGTATATTATACAAAAGCGAAAGTCAAGTCAAGTCCATATTTTGATCTTCAGGTTTGTTTCCATGGAAGTATTCATTCAGTGCATGCTGCGTCAATAGACAAAGATAACAATTATTGAGATAAATCTCAAATGTCTAATGGCATAATTGAAATATTCTCCATATTTTTTGAAGGGCTTAAAGAATCATATTTTTTTAGCAGAAATTTTGTTGACACAGATGGATCAAGTAAAATTAATGAATTAAATTCTGGAAATATATTTATGGATTTATTTTTTATTACCTTTTAAACTGCAAATTCTTTAATGAATCTAAAATTCTGACGAAAGAATTTTACATTGGATCAAGCTAGCGAAGCATATTCTAAACTTATCAAAGAATATACGGGATTTGAGATGCCGGGGGAATATTGGTTATTGCATCATATATTACCTGATTCAATAATGTATGTGCCAAGTTATTTGCTTGCAGCCATAAGGGCATTCGAATTGGAGATTTATATGCAAAGTAAATTTGGTAATACATGGTGGAAAGAAAAAGAAGCGGGCAGAGTTTTAAAAGAGATAATGAAACCAGAGCAAAAATAAATATGCAATTATTCTCAAAGCTCGATCCTGAAAGATATAGAAAGAAATACTTATAAAAAAGGGGTTTCTACCGTAATAAAGGGATTATAAACTATAGTTTAATTGAAGATCAAATCTACAACCATAACAATTAAATAAACATTCTCTGGAATGGATTAACAAACATAAATACAATAGAATTTTAAACTACTAGATTTTTATGATAAAATAGGAGAAATTAGTTATCCATTAAAGTAAAAATTTATTTCAAAACATTACGGAGTATCTTTTATATATTCAGGCTTGTTCTGTGAAATCATTTTTGAAAGACCTGTCATGTAATTTTTTGCAAATGTAGTTACCGGTTGTGAAGAGTACCATATACATCCTAGCACTTTGCAGTCATGACATGTTCTGGCAATCTCCCATTGGGGTGCACTCCAAATCTCATCTATGCTTTGCTCCAACAGATTATAAGTATTTTGAGGACTATTAAACTTCCAACAGGGGACTAGAACTGTACCATTGCCATTAACAAATATACTTTTCCATACTCCGCATTCATCAAAAAGGCCTCTTCCATTTTCGATTATCTGCTCGAAATATTGCGAGGGTATCATTATTTGTGGATTAGAGTGTTTTTTTCTATAATCCAGTATACTTTTACAAACATCGATCATCGTCTTTTGATCTGGAAGCAAAGAGTAATTAACATCAGATCGATCTTCTACAAAAGTAAAAGAAACAGCATTAGAGCCTAGTTCCAATGCTTTATCAAAATAGGATTGGTCAATGAATTCTTCAGTATTATATTTGGTTATGACACTGTTAAAGTAGTGTGGTACTTTATATTCTGTCAAAAGATGTAAATTTTCTATTACCTTTCGGTAAATATGAGGGGGAACGCCTCGTACTTTGCAATATGAATCCTCAAATACAGAATCAATACTACAAACAATAAATTGAATATATTTTTTCAATTCAACTAGATCGATTTTATGAAGTAAAGAACAATTAGTAATTAATGTTATAGGGAGCTTTAAATTGTAGATATGGCGAACAAGATCCATAAAGTCAGGGCGACTAGTTGGTTCACCCCCTTCTATAATGGACCAAATACAATTCTTTGAAACCTTATCAAAAATTAATTTCCATTGCTCTGTACTCAAATCATTTTTTTTTGCAAATTTAATTTGACTAACCTTATCCGAATCTCCAAAAGGACACATAGGGCAATAAAAATTACAATAATGTGTAAGACTAAAGACCGCAATTAATGGACGCCTTCTTCCTATAACGCGGTTAGCAGACCAATTTCCTAAAAGTTTGATTGTACGAAGTAGCTGCTCCATTAAATATTTGTGAAACCGGTTGTATTTATATGGATATATCAAAAAGGTATAGTTAATAAAAATAACAATAATTACCTATTTTAAATGACTATTTGCATTTTTGTTGTTTATTTTTTATTGGTGAATTTAATTACAATTTTTTCCGTTTTGTTTTTACCTAAAAAAAATGAAAAAATTATTAAACATGAATAGTTAATAAATAAAATGTCCTATACAATCCTATGATTATTATGTTGTAATCACATTACATACAATCTATTAAATTAACTATATAATCACTATGAGCTATCAATTAATTTACTATAGCAAAAAAATAGATATAATAAATCATTAAAAATATTGGGTTGACATGAAAAAAAAATAAAAGAGTATAAGCAATTAAATAATTTAATTATTTTGAATAATTCCTTCAAAATGCGTCTGTCATTAGAACCTTAAATTCCATGAATTCCTATAGAATCGGAATCTTATTTGATACCTGCTGTTGCAACCGTTCCACCGTTTTGATCCTAACATTTAATACCGCCATAATCTAAAGAAGCTGCAATAGTATTTGTATTACCCTTTTTAGGATTCTAGTAAATTGGACTGAAGTTTATAAATTTGCATTTGATGATTGAATTGTAAGTGTCACTGTTAAAATCATGCCAATTATTGCGATAATTACAAACAGTATTATCATAGTTTCAATTTAAGCATTAAATACTAATAGATATTGATAGATATAACGTCTTTGTAGATAAAATTTAGAACAGGTAAAAATGATAAAAAAAGTGAGTGATGTTTGGTAATTAAGCTATCCAACTATCCATAATATGTGGGATTAAATTCTGAATTAATATTTAAAATCATAAGCATCAAAAATAGTGTGCAAAAGTATTCAAAAAATTAAGTTTAATGTTTTACATAGATCTATATGGTCTAAATGGTAACTAACGTTTCCACGTTATTTACTCCCTTGAGAAAGAAATGCAAAATAAGCCTTATTTTTGCTAAAACTGGCGTTAAATTAACCTTGTAATAGCCTATAAATCAATTATTGGCTTAGATAAAATCTTAAAAGGACATCGGAACAATAGAGTTTGAAAGTATTCTAACAATGAACTATTGTAAAAAAACTTAACTCTTCTGCTTACATATTTACTTTTGAGAACATTTACTTTTCCATTTTTGAAGGTATAGTATTGAGAAAAAGAAGACAATTGTAAGTAGATGTGTACTACCCAATGTATATTCTATTTTAATATTGTAAAAATTGCTGATAATTTAACAATTTTTCATCATTTCATTGGTAGGTCCTCTTATATACATATAACCATTATTTGGATTATATCCGAGATCTGATGCCTTTAATACTTTAAATCCAGCATCATGCAGATATTTCATCTCGGATGCAAACAAGGTGTCCTCAGTTATTGATCTGGTGGGCATATATTGTAAATTGCTATCTTTAATAAAGTCATGATATACAACTATTGGAATTGCATTTATACATCCATTTTTATTATACTTTGATTGAAGATTTACTTCATTAATGAATTGATAAAGCATCTGTGTTCTATTAAGAGGTATAGCTAATTCATTAGGACCAGGTGATTTTGGACGATCGCTCCAATTTCTAACATCATATCTATTTTCATAGGGTATTAATCCTCTTTTGCTAATTGGATTACAATTGTTCTCTATTTTATATCCATTGCAATGCAAAAACGCTAGCGGTGCATCTCCACTTCTTGCCCAATCATAATAGTTAGAAACAGCATTAATTACCGTAGCATTTTGGTTTCCAGAGCTAGCTGGATATGCAAAAATAGTAGAATTGATTCCATGGTTTAAAAGGCATTGCTTCGATCCGCCTACTTCATATATTAAATCTTGTTGTGTTTTAAAATTCAGATCAGTATGGGTCATTGTATGTGATTCAATATCATGGCCTTCGTTTTGTAAATCTTTAATGTCCTGCCATGTCATGCGTGTCTTGTCATGGTGATTCCCAGTACCAGTGACAAAATTGCAGACTGTAAAAAAACTACCTTTAAATCCATATTTATCTAAAATTGGTTTAGCTAATGTGAATTGACTTCTTGGTGAATCATCAAAAGCAATGATTACCACCTTGGAACTGTTATAGCCTTGTTGTAGGGGTTGTAATGTTATACGTGTTGTACTATTAACTTTTTGTGCTGAAAATAATGTTATACAAATAATAAAAATTATGAAAATTAATGGAATTAGAGAAAAGGATATCTTTTTCAATCTTTACACTTTAGTAAACCACATTTGCCTATATATATTGTCTTTATTGATTATTCCAATTTCTCCGATAATTGTTTAATCTATCATGAGACTCATGCTCGTCTGCATCTTGATAATAATATGACAAAATTAAATAAACTTATCAAATAATTGCTTATCTTTTTTGGTGGGTACCAGCATACTTTGCAAATAATAGAATACAATTAAAGTATGGATAAACAATGTTTCGGATATAAACACTCGATTCATTTAAGAATTTCAAATTCATCTATAGTCTTGTATGACTTTTGTCTTTGATTTAACACGATTTTTATTGTACATATACAACCATTTGCTAATGCTATTACTATTTCTTGGTCAATATTTTAATTCAGAATTGTTAATCGCGTACCTTTGTAACCATAACCACTTTATTTCTTTCAAGTGGATTTTCGAGTTTTGTGCACTGATATATTTTCAAATACAAGAAATTTTGAAATTTTATCGTATTTTCTATCTAATCTGTTAAAAAAGTTAATAACTGTTTCTTTGTTTTCTTTTTTTTATAGCATTTTACTTGCATCATATAATTTGTCTGGAATCGTATATTTCAAACACATTTAAAATTCCGTATTTCTTCGAATTTATTTACCTCAATCTGTACTTATGACCATTAGAAGCCCATGGATTCTTGCTGTTATTGGCATCTCTTCAAATGGACATAAAATTACGGCTAGAATTCCAAAAGCATATTTTGTAAAATCCTCAAAAGTTATGTATTTTGATGTCTAAGGCCTATATCGTCATTATTAAAGAATATCAATATTGTGATCTATGCCAATTAACATAAATATATAAACTATGAATTTCTAAAATAAACAGAAAAATTTTCGATAAGGTTTGAATTACAAGCTAAATGGTATATATAATAGAGAAAAATTCTTTAAATAATTGTTTTAAATATATAATTCAAAAACATTAATTTTTTATAAAAAAAATTACGGTCATTTTAGTATAATTATCAAATATTACTTTACATGACCAAATGCATTTGATTAAAAATAACATTTTAATTCTTAACTTTACAAAGTATTTAATCAAAACCACATATCTAAATAACCAATCGTTGGAATTATCCCAACCAATCATTTAGTCTGTTTTTCTCAAAGTCGATTTTCTTTCTATATGATTCTTCAGAAGGCGGTTCAAGAATTGTAAGTGGGCCACCGAAATTATAAAAATCTGTATTTATAAAACCTGCCTTTTTATTACCTATCTCCATAAAGCAAAATCCTTTTCCATCGAACCGGGGATTACTTGATTGATTTCTAATATCGTTTAAAATTTGTTCGCAAACAACCTTTGCTTGACCTTCTGCAAAGATCCCGGCTTTAGGGATGGATATATTCTTATCAACTTTAATTTCTGTTACATCGCCTATTGCAAAAACATTTTCATATTTTGTTTTTAAAGTAAATTTGTCAACGTCAATCCAATTTTGACCATTCTTGATTAAACCAGAATTATTTACTATTGAAGGAGATCGATGTGGAGGAATAATTATTAAGATGTTATAATCTACGTGTACTGTTTTCTCACTATTAAATTCAAATTCTAGAGATTTTCTGTTTGAGACCGATTTTATTTTATGTAATGGATGAAAACAAATATGGTTTTTTTCAAGTAAGTCATTTACATCTTTATTTACCTTTTGATCTGCTACAGGTAAAGGTGTTGGAGAAGGTGCATATATATCAATATCAATATTATTCCTAGTATTGTTTTTAATCAAAATATCATTAATTAGCAAAGATGCTTCATATGGTGCTGGAGGACATTTATAGGGAAAGTTTGTTATACATATTACTATTCTTCCTTGTTCTAATTTAAGTATTTCATTTCTAATATCGAGAATTTGGTGTACGTCATATAGATTATAACCTCTATTTGTTACAAATCCCTCGACTCGTTCGGGAGCATATTCAGCACCTAAAGCTATTATTAAATAATCGTATTCGTATTTTTGATTTGATGTCTTAATGTATCCTTTTATAGGATTTATTTCAATTATCTCATCATGTATAAAAGATATGCCTCTATTTTTTAGATTATTTAAAGAAATTTTTGATTCTTCAAATCTTCTATCTCCATTTAAAATCCATAGATTAACAAATCCCATCAAAAAGTAATCTTTTTTATCAATAACGGTAATTTGATGATTTAATGAAAGATTTTTTCGCAATATGTTAGCAGAAGCTAATCCACCAAAACCTGCGCCAAGAATTACTATACGTTTTCCATTTAGCAATTTCCTATCTATTTAGTTAAATACAATTGAATTAAAATAGTATGCCTTTTGTTAACCAATTATATGGAAATAGATTTAGGTTATTGTAATTTTTTTATTTTTCAATGTTAAAATATACATTTTAGCTGATAAGGAAGGTATTCTACCTTCTTTCTTAATTATCATGTTATTATATTCTACTACATATTTTATAAAAATTAGTAACTTGTGTGGAGTCTATAATTCAGTATTAAATGGTATATTTCACATTTTCTCATAAAACAGAAGATGGAAAAACAAGAAAAGAGAAGCTATTCTCGATAGAGCACAAAATTTTAAATCCGTAAAATCGGTAACAACTATTAATTGAATATATTATGTATTACATTTACTCAATAGGAGAAAATGAGAAAAGATGAAAAATAAATTAAATTGATTTTAAATCGCAAAAAACATAATACTGGAAGATATATTATATGGAAAAGAACCAATTCATGATGGTAGAACAGATTCAGAAAACAGGATATAAAAAGAAAGAGACCCGTTTTGGATTAGTATAGTTCTCTCTTTGTATAATTATTTATGGTAGATAATTTTGGATTAGGCTTTAAATCTCAAATACAACCCCTATAATGAATTAATAAATTTTTAATAATGTTAATATTTCTCAATAGGTTTTCCATCAACCCATTTTAATCTACCATCTGCTAACTTTTCATTCTTCCATATAGGTACCTCTTGTTTTATTTTATAAAGAGCAAAATTACAAGCTTCAAATGCATCTTTACTATGAGAAGTTGCGATTGCTATTGCTATACTATTTTCGCCTAATGCCAATTCACCGATTCTATGAATTATTTTTATTTTCTTTATATCCCATTTTTTTTTTACAATATTTTCAATATCTTTAATTCTTTCTTCGGCCATTCCCATATAGGATTCATATTTCATACTTTGAACTTGACCGTCGTTACCAAAGTTTCTAACCGAACCTATAAAAAGAACTGTTGCTCCAATAGTTGTGGAGTCCGTATCACCAATTGTGCTTACCGATTTTAAAATAGAGTCTATATCAATTTCTTTTGTTGTTATTCGGTGATGATCGTTATCTAAATGAACACCCTGACTTAGATCTTTCCCTATAGATAGAGAATCGCCATTTACATATGATTCTTTATTCAAATCTTCTTTATCGTTATCACAATGCATTTTTTATCTATCCTCCAGAAACGGGAGGTAAGAGCGCTACTTCATCTCCATCATTTAGAATTGTATTCATCTCCATCATTTTATAATTTACAGAAATTTTGACAACATCTAATATACTTTTAATAGCAGGGTATTTTGAAGATATATTGGTTAAAAGTTTTTTTATAGATGTATCCGGTGTTAAGTTCATTGTTTCCTTTTTTACACCAGTTATATCTTTAACATTAGCAAAATAAAGTACAGTTATTCTAATTATAGTAGACATGATTTGATTGGTCTATCGAATTACTTGGAAATTGAAGAATGTGGTGGAGAATATGTATTGGTAATAATACAATGCTTAATATCAATTGCCATAATCCCACCAAAACAATCTGTAGAATATGAACTGAAATAACCAGGAATGGGCAACTCGGAAACGCTATACATCCCCATCCCTAACATAACATGAGTTCCAGATGAATTTCCATGAAATGAAGCAATAGATGGATCATTTGCATGTATATTGATGATAAAATCAAAAGGGGTTTTGTTTCCAACGTTATTATTAACTAATATTTTCACTATTAGTAATCCTTTCATTTTATTATTATCCGTTTTGGATACTGTATAATTTTCTATAAAATTGCTGGATATTTCATTTTTTTTAGATAGGTGAGATGAATTTGGACTTGCATACACAATAGAATCTTTCACTATATTAAAATGAGGTATATCATAAATAGTCCATATAATAAACGAAGATAATATAATCCCATGTAAAATTATGACTATAAATCTCATAATAATATTGTATAGATTATATTAATTAATTTAACGAAAAAGTTTCAATTATTCCAATTCTTAAATCACCATAATTTTCGTTAAAAAAATAATGGATTAAAAACAATATTATTATTTATTTTATATTTTGTTTTCTAAAGTTTGTCCATCATCCTGAGGAGGTGCCTGGCATAATTCTACCAATACACCATTTAGGGACTTTGGATGAATAAAAGTTATTTTTCTACCATACGAACCTGTTCTTAAACCTCCGAGGAACTTTATACCTTTATCCAATGCATGGTTTACATCAGTTTCTATTTCATCTGCGGTAATAGCTATATGATGAATACCCTCGCCACGGTCTTTTAAAAATTTACTTATGGGACTATTTTCACTGGTAGGTTCTAAAAGCTCTATTCGAGTATCTTGCAAATTTATCATTACAACTTTTACCATTTCATTTGGGACTTCTTCGATCTCTATTTTATCCACATTTAATAATTTTTTATAATTTTCAAGGGCATCTTCAGCACTATTTACTGCAATTGCGATATGATCAACTCGCATAATATCTCCAGTTCTTAATTATCATATATGTATTATTAATAATTTTATAAATCATAAGAATAATGCTTTTGATTTAGATATAAAATAATAATCTGATTTTAAATTAGCCAATATTTACTATTACAAAAATTTCAGTCAATAAGTGAACTGAATTAGATAAAATCCAATATCAATAGTTATTTTTAATATGCGGTAATTTTTCTAAAGTAATTTCTAACTTGCTCTTTATCAGGAAGGCTTGATCTTAGAATCATTTCATGCATTCCACGGGTGTTAATTTCAACTTTGATAATTTCGTAATCAGAGTCATAATTTAAAGAATATGTACCATCAGTAACTTCTATTCTAAATTTCTTATTTCTTTTATTGAATACTATTGCAATTTTACTTCCCCATTCTATAAAATAATCATTATTTTCTAATTTGCTTATTAATTGTTGTTTGACTTGTAATTCATTCATAGTTATAATTAAAACTACTAAATTATAATATTTTGTATATGATTTTCATTATTTCATTGTTTTGACATTAATATAAAATACTTTAAATGATTAGGATTGAATAATAGACAACATCATTATTAAATTGTTTTTTAATTATTGTATTAATTTTTATTTTTAAACATTCCAGTTTTGTATTAAAAAAGGTAATACATAAACAAATTATCTAAAAAAATATCTATGATTTTTGTAATGTATCATTATTTCCCTCTACATTATCCAATTCAGCCATTTCTGATGCTTTTGATGACTTTTCATAATCAACATAATCTTCTAAATAAAGTTCCATATATCTTTGAGCTTTTTCCCATGATTTGAGTATATTCCCTTTTGGTAAGTAAATTATAATGTCCCTACCAAAAGGAATCTTTTCTAATATTGCTTCGTTTATTGCAAAAGTATCATGGTTTATTATTTTTGGTTCATTTTTATTTATATGGTTATTAGTATCATATTCTACATTCGAATTGGTAGAATCTTCTACTATAGAACCATTTTGCTCCCCATTTCTAACAATTAATTTCTCCATCATAAAAACAACATCTTCTAAATACCATTTTCTTACTTCTTTCTCTAATGCTTGGGATTCTGGAGCAGAAATGCCAGTAATGTTTTTTATATCAAACCATACATTATCTGATAACTGTTTTCCATGTTTACTATATAATTTGTTCCAGAGTGGCACATTTAAAAATGCCTTTGAAGATAATTCTGATTTTTGATTTTCATTGATGGGATAAGAAATATTTTCGCCTAATTCTGTGACGCGATATTTAGCCCGACCTTCCAATAACCCAAAAAGGGTCAAACTATTTAACCTTCGGTAGAATGCACCACCTATTTTGCTTTTATAATCTAGCATCACTGCTATATCTGAATAATGAGTGAGATCTTGGGTATTCTTGACTTTATCAAATATTTTTTTAACATCCTGAATAGCTTCGGATAATCTTATATCAGGGATTTCATAATTCCCTATTTTCAATTTATCTATAGTCCAATTACTATCTATCTATTAAATTTACCTCCATTCTAATCAAAAATAGAAAAATAGAACTATTTACTTTAAAAAATAAAAAACATATAATTTTCTCTATATATAATAATATATAAAATCAAATATAATAATCTAAAACAAATTATTTTAGTTTTATAGATTATAAAGGTAATAATTAACATGGTTTTGCATCTATAAATATATTATTTCTTATTGTAATAATAAGCAAACAGATCAAGCCATGGTTTCACATATTTTGGTTTCTCTCTTTGATATATGATATTGTTCTTTCAATAACGATATTCTCATTATTTTATGCACATAATGAAGATGATATACTGATTAGCATATGTTATCTAAATTACATCTCGTAACAAATAGTTCCTCATATCAAGATTGAATCGTTTTGTTCTGAAATATTTAGAAATCTTATTCTTCAAATCTGCAAATGATTGATAATATTGTAGAATAAGTAGATCACGTTTGGTCATGTTCCAAACTTCCTCTATTACCATAAACTCTGGTGATGCAGTTGGAAGATATAGTGGAATTAGCGTATCTTTATTTTCTTCAAAGTACTTTAACACCTTCTTTGATTTGTAATGAGGCGATGCTTTATCCATGAACAAATAGCATTGTGGGAATTTAGCATGTATTTTCTTTAGATAATCAAGGAATGTATCGCCATTGAATTTGTCATACTGTCTGAATATTTGTTTTCCTTCCATACTTGTGGAACCAAAAATACATGAATGCTGATGTGAACCTGTTACTCTGACAATCGGTCTTTTATTTTCATTAATCCAAACGCGTCTTACCAGAGAATCGTAAAAAAAGAATGATTCGTCCAGTGATACTATGGTAAATCTATCTTCCTGCTGCTGCTGCTGCATATCCACAAGTATTTGGGCAACCTTTTTTTGAAAGCCTCTTTTTCCTCTGGTGATGCAGTATTAACATGTACCTTTCTTGGAACCTTTTGTTTAAATCCCCATTTTCGAAGGATACGATATATGTGGGTATAGTGATATTTTATTCCACTTTTCTTTATGATTAACTCTTCCACCTGTTTGGTTGTCCAACCTTGATTAGAGTTGGATAATTCTTTCTTTATACTCAAACTAATCTCTTCGGACATCTCAGGTGGTCTACCGGTTTTTGTCCTATCTTTTAGTCCTTTCAAGCCTTCCCTATCATATCTTTTTAACCAATCGGAAGCCCAGGGATTACTTCGATGCATCTCTTTTACAACACGAAAAGGAATTTGTCCATCTTCTTGTACTTTGATAATTAGCAGTAACCTTTCCTTTACTTTTGGATCATTTTCTTTTTTGTATAGATTAACCAATTTGGATTTGGTCGGTGATAGCATTGAGAATATGTAGAATGATATAAGGGTCTAGATAGCTTTTGTGTTTTATTATAATTATTCAGATAAATTGTTTAGCATACTTGTGCTAATTGGTATACAAGTTCAAAAACCAATAGGCTCGTGAGGATACATGTTACTTCGTCAGGTGAAAAATGGTGTTCTTTCCCTATTCTCTATAATATCGGACAGAAACCGCTCCATGCAACAGATATTTGATTCATAGGAAATTCTTAAACAGACTATCTCTATTCATGGATTCAATATTATCTATTCAAATATATTAAGCCAACTCTAATGAGTTTAATCGATTATAGATTTGACAATCTTTGTTTCCCGATTAATCAATCTTTTTGCAGTTTGATTTATTGGACCTAATCTCTTACTGTAGTTTGATGACTTGTAGAGGTAAATCCGATAGTGCTTTTGTTATGTTTCTTGAAGATAGTTCTTTGAAATAAAGGCGTAAAGTATATATATTATATCTTCAACCTTTGCTCTATTCATTGTTTGACATATCATAAATTATGAACAAGAGTTCTTCATCTTTTTGTTTAACTTTAAAATAACATAGAGAAATATCACTTTATTCCAATAGGTAATGGACGGTAATTTGTTTAATATCAATGACATGGACAATATTTTCCTAATTTGATGGTTTATCTATTGAGTGTTATTACTCAAATATTAAAAAATAATAACAAAGAGAATGCAGACATTTAATTGATAATATTTACCAATTATTATAAATGCAATATAAGAAAAAGAGATAACATAAAAATTTCGTATATATAAATTCTTGGAATGCAATTAAATTTGAATACCATAATAGATTGATGATCTTGATAATGATGATAAATAAATCGATTTTTGTATCATTTATTTTTAATTGACGAAAAAAGGGTTAGTGATACTTATTCTTTTTTAAACTATTACTTTAGTAACTATATCTTTTTAGAGAGAACATAGGGATATCCTTTACTATAAAAGTTAATTATTAATCTGGGTAATAAGATATATAGATAATGTATTATTAGTAAACAGCATTAAATAACTGTTTAAAAAGTCATATATAATACACCAATATAAATCAACTAACTTTATTAGAAATACACAATATACTGATTTAAATATAAAAAAACATGGGTTATTTTATACAAAGATAAAAAAAATATGAAAAGCATTATATTCAAAATAAATAATAATATTAAAATAAAAAAGGGCATTGACACAATTTGACTTGTAGAGGAATTTGTATCAAATATAAATCAAAAAAAGTTTATAATTCATGTCGTTATGAAGATGATGAAAAAAGGTGTCAAATTTGTGAAATATTCATAAGATGGAATGGCTTATCTTGTCCGTGTTGTAGATATAAATTACGAAATAATTCAAGAAATCCAAAATATAAAATAAAAAAATATATAGAATAACAAAGAGATAGTCAAAAATTGCAAAAATTTTGATTAAGATATCTTTTTGCCTTGACTAGAAATTAAAGAATAAAAATTAATAAGGATAAATTAAACTAAATATCGATACATTACTACTATTGCAAAATAATAAAGCCATAATCAATTATAGCTTACTAATTCTGTATTCGCATAGTAAATGTATCTAAATATAAACATATTTTAATTTACTAATTTTAATATCGTTAACAAATAACAACTATTCAGCATTTATCTTAGGCATTCAATATTGTATAAAGAATGTATATCAATGAATATTTGACTGTGAAAGATAAAGTTGTGTTTAACAATTTATTTACAAAATTCTTATAGGTACTTATTTATTTCAGAGTAACAATACTATTGAATCTAAAAGATTTTCGCAGAATAACTAATATGGGACTAAATATAAAGTAAAATATGTATATTGATTTTAAAAAAATAATTCTATATGTTATACCTTTTATTATTTTAGCAAGTTTTTTACAATCGCAAAAAACCTTTTCTTTAAATTATGTTCCTATTAATAATATTAATACTACTATTTTACCGGGTTATTTGGGATGTTTCATAGATTATAAAACTAGTCAATGTGATGATTGCCCACCAAGTTGTCTTTCAAATAATTCTTCAAATATTATAATAGATAATAAAAAACTTGCAAATAATATTGATCAACTTTTTGAAAAGTCTTTAAGACAAATATCGAATGTAAAATCCGGTATAAATAAAAATGATACTTATTTGGCTAGTATATATTTACGAAGTCTCCTTTTAAAAAATCAAATAAAAATATCTGAATTAAATTTAATTGATGGACTCATAAAGGATATTCAAAAGACCGATTCGATTGTCTCACTAGGGAAAAATATTCAAGGAAAATTGAAAATTTTAAATTTAGATAAAACCAGCACCCCTATTGCTATTTCTATAGTAAATATTACCTCTAAAAGCGTTGATTTATTAATCAATTCTGATAATATCATATCTATTATCCAAGGAAATACAAATCTAAAAAATGATTTGACAGTACAAAAGAAATGGGTATCAAAAATTATCGCTAATACTATTTTAGGATGCGAGGTTTCGGGGTTGTCCGGGTGTTTGGTATCTTCAATTTTTACAACAGGAATATCTTAACAAAAAGAGATAAAATAAAATTAATATTAATTTGAAATCATAAAAGGCAATTGAAGATGATTTTCCCACTGCCTTTTATTATCTATCTATTTGCATTAAGAAATTTTTTACTAAATATATTAAAAACCTGCTTAATATTATTTGATCAGATTGATTTCAAGTATAACCAATTCAATGGCTTCCTGTAGAATAATGATATATCATTCCTATTTCATATCTGTAAAAATTGTGATACACTTATCAATAGTTAAAATAAAATATCTTTCCTAAGGTAACAAAGCCATTTGTTCTGTATAACTGATTTGTTTATATTAATCATTTAAGCATAAAATTTAAATACTACAATTACTTTTTATATCTGCTTTACGATATAATAGTGAAGCCTTAATGAGCACCTTAATTATAATATTTTTAATAGCAGTAATTATACTTGCAATAATAGGAATGGGTTGGTCAAATTTTTTAGCTAGTGTTTTCAATGGTATTGAGAAAGTTAAAAATTCACCTCTAGTAAAAAACATTACAGAAACATCAAAAACAGAAGTGAATAAAATTGTCAACAGCAATGGATAAAACAATCTTTTGAATATAAACTAATTTTATTTCACAAATAAAGAACAACGCTTAATTTAATACTACTTTTAGGTGAGAAATAATAAAAGTAGATATCGTTAGGAAAAGAATGAGTTCTTTTCTATTTATTATTTTATACATCTATTAAATTATTACATTGCCCCTATCAGAATAAATTGGCTAAAATCATCTTGTTTATAAAATAGATATTTTATTTTTATTTGCATTTTTACGATAGCAAAAAATAATGGTAAAATAAACAAAAAATAATTGTTTTGTTTACAATATCGATTTAATTTAGAGTTGTTAAAAAATAATCATTATTAAATTGTAACAAAGTATTTACTGCCCCTGCTAACTTACTTTAAGGAAAACCTATATCGAAAATGTCCATTTCAATTAAAGTATATAGAAATAGAACGTCCTCGCAAATTATAGGTTATGGATTGTGTCTATACTCTTTAGGTTTATCATTTAGAAATGCTATAAAAGCATATCTTTCCTTTTTACTTTGATTAAAGATTAGTCATGTTTCAATTTAGCACTGGATTCAAAAATACAGACTTTGAAAAATCTAGTTATTTTCATCATCACCTTCTAACAAATCTTCCTCTTCATCATCACCTTCTAACAAATCTGCTTCAAACTCTCTATCTTCATCGTCCTCCTCTTCAAAAAATTCCATAGGCTATGTTTTTTATAAATTCATTCTATTTAAGATTTCGAAAAACTTATTTATCTTTATCTTTAATTAATTATATAAATTTTGTATTTATATTTGCTTTTGTATAACTAAACCTATTTAGCTGGGATCGAACCAACTAATCATTTGTTGAATTGGCCTTCTTATAATCAATCTCTTGTAAGAAGAGGTGAGATTCCTTTTTTCACATGATTTTCTGGACATGTGTGATTACAATCTTGATAAAATCAATGAAAATAAAAAAGGTAAACCATATTCCTTTCCTGACTCCTTTATTCTAATCATTGGTTACATCCGAATATATTTTCATCCACCATACAGACAAATCGAGGGAGTCATAAAAGCCACTATATGAAAGAATCTTCCTGATCATTCATGCTATTCACAAATTTGTAGAAGAATAAACAAATTGGATATCTTTTTCAACATGTTGGATGATAATGATGATGGCATAATCATAGCATTAAACAGTACAGAAATAAAGGTAATAAATACGGTCAGTGGATGCAAGAGAAATGGCTGATTAAAAAGAAAAAAGGCTATCAAAAGATCCATCCATCTATATTGCTGTAAATATAAAGACCAAAGAAATATTCTTGCCTTAGAAGTTACTATAGACGAAAAAGTACATAATGCAAAAAGTCTGCCAAAATTGATAGATCTATTTGAAAAGAAACAATAAAGATATTAAAATTGAATTAGCCTTAGGTGATGCTCATATAATAGTAATGAGAATAAGTATCTTTTGCAAAAGAAAAGGATTCACCTGCAATAACAGTAAGAAAGAATTCTATAATCATATTGTCCAAAAACAACAAGATAAGAAATAGAGAAGTCAAGTTTCAAACAAGAGACCTTCTCAAATGAATAAAGAAAAGAAAGTATGGAAGTAAAGATGATAGCAGAAACAGTTTTTTTATCTATAAAGAGAACCTTTGGAGAATATATGTATATGTATCTGTAACCAAGTTTCAAAACATGGCAAAGGAGATGATTTTAAAAGTCATTGTATAACCTATTTAGAAGAATAGTATAAACCAGACAGATACAGAAATGAGTTATAGTATCTAGTTATGCAACAGAGCATTTATAAAATTTAAAGGTAAATAGAAATTGTATTAGTTTTCCAAAAAATTCTCCTTTCATATTTTGAAGGTAAATAAAAAATAAAGATAAATTTAATATTTATATAATTTTTCCTAAATTACAAACCTCAACTGTGAAATACTAGTTTTATTTTACGATCTATGGTATTGCTATTTCCAAAAAAAATCATAATAAACTATGGAAATTAGAATATTTTGATACTATCTATAAAATCTATGATTGGAATAAGAATTTAGCTGGGTATTTTTTTCCCAATTATGATATGATGAATGAATCGAAGGTTATTGAAAAAGAATACCTTAAAAATTATGATTTTGATGAGGAGACAACAGTCATAGATAAAATGAATAAAGAAAATCAAAAGGTCTTTGGCGGCAATCTCATGCTTCCAATGATTAAACTGTATCTTCTTGATAATGAAGAAGGAATCAATTTGGATTATGCTATTAGTTCATTAGAAGATAGTGCTCAAAGAGTAAAAAAATGGAAAGATTGGATACAAACCAATCAGGTAGAATTCAATTTAATGAATGGTGCAATGTATACTTCGAGGGAAGATAGGAATATGCTATCCATAGTTCTTGGTATAGGTGTACACATGGTATTAGGAGAAAAAGAACTTATGAGTATCTTAAATCCATTGTTAAACAAATTACATGAAAACGAGATGATTTAACAGGAATATTTTTTTAGACCTTGAGAATCGCCAAAATTGTATTATTCGCAACTTAAAATTGTTAATACTATTTTAACTTTCTCCTATATATATAAAAACAAAAATCATTACAATATCAAATATTTAATTATTTTAAATAAACAAAAAAATAATTAATATTTCAAGTATTATATTACTTTGACATTTGGGAATGTTGTAGTTCCTCAAATGATTTGGCCTTTGGAATATATGCTTCCTGAGTAGTAATCACTACTGAATACGGTCCCTTCAATATCAAATTTCCTTCACCAGTGTATTTTAAGGCTACATCAGTAACAGGATCTCCAAATCCAAATTGTCCATGATATACACACATGTTGGGAGCTGAAGATATAGCTTGTAAATAACCCAGTGGCATTGCGAATAAGTCTGGCGCTCTACCAACTAGTACTTGAAATATTGGTTGCGCAGGATTTTTTTTATTACAAGGAAAAGTAACTGCGATATGACCCTTACTTGCATATGGTGTTGAATCAGCTATTAACATAATTTGGTTTTTGCTAAAATTTTGACCATTAAGTAATATTGTCGACGTAGTTTTACCTGTATCTGCTTGATGAATATAATCAGTTCCTGTAGAGATGAGATTATAAAGTGCAGAATCAAGATTTAGATATTGATCCAAAACATTCCTCAAAGCCCCTGTAGTATAACTGACGGTAATAATGAATGCTATATATACAAGCAATACAAAACAAATTAAAATTAAGGTTGTTTGAGATAAACCCATACACTTTCATCCATCTATCTATTAATAAAGTTATCCATATTTTATAGATAAAATATGAATTTTTGATAATTTAATTATTTTTTTTTACATTTTTTACAAATAACTATTAGGTTTTATAAAAAGTCTTATTTACAAAATCGACTTATTAAACAATTCAAAGATAAGATTAATATCTTTTTTGTAATTATGAATGCAAATACATTGAATATTTTTAAATTAATTCTTTTCAACTGTTAATTTAAATTAGAAATAAAAATTAATTTTAAATCCACTATATGATTACGATAAAAATATAAAATTACATAAAGTTATAATTAAAAAAAATCAGCTTTGATGTTTACATTGTAAGTAAATAATTAAAATATGAAAACAATCATCATATCGTTATCAGTTTATTTACTTTATTCTTGCTTGAGAAATATCCTCCTTTATATTTTTCTTAATTTCAAAATAAATTCAGTTTTCCATAACAAAAAAATATAAAAAGAGAATACTGGACATACACTAAAGATAGAACTAAGAAATGTATTTATGTTATTCCAAAGACATAGAAAAATAAATTAGCTAAAGCCTATAGTCGATTAGATAAATCTTTGTTAAACATTATAACAAAATTAGAAATAAGCGAAAGATCCATATCTGATATACATTTTCCTTTATGTAATACTATGGACACACGATAAAAAAAGTAAATAAAATAATTTTATTCGTTAGATCTATTTTGAGAGGTGTTATTACTAAATCTATTTTCTCTTTTTTCAAATGTTCAATTAAATTATATTTATAATAAAGTGAATAAAATAATTTCAGAAATAAAAATGAATATCTATTTAATAAAAATATATATAAACGATCTCTTAAAAAAATTTAAGGTAAAATCATTAGGACATTATTTTGAAAATATTAAATTTGTTCAAAATTATCTTTGTTGTTTAATTAATTGACTTGTATATTAAATATTAATATATTGGAATAAAGTATCTAATACTATAGATGAAAAATGATTAATAGCGATGTTACTGTTAATGATCAAGAAGAAACGTTTATTAAATTTTATGCTTCCGAGTTACGCAAGAAAAGGCAACAAATCAATAATCATGACAGGGGATTCAATGAATTAGAAGATGAAAGAAGACAAGTTTTTCAACAAGCAGTAAGAACACCTGGTCGCAGGGGGGAAATAATAAAAAAGGAAGAAATAGAAAAAGAATTCACTCGTCGTTTTAAAGAAGACGATTCGACCTATCGCAAATAACATTTATTTATTTTTTAAATTATTTAACTTTCAAATCATAATACCTTTTGTTATTTTTACATACGCTTTAATTTGTAATATTATAATTTTACTAGTTATTAATAATTTTCCCTTTATTTTTTGTTTTTAATTTTTTTATATAAATATTGTTAAATAACAAATCTTTAACTTTTAAAAGTTTTGTATATTTATTATTGCCTTAAAAAAGCAATTTTTGATTTCAAATAAATTGAAAATAAATTCTATTTTAAATTCGATGTCCTTATTTTCTTTCTTTAAAAATTCATATATTGTAACATCATTTAAAACTAATAGGGAGATTCCATAAATTAGTAAAATACCTCCTCTTTATCAAGATGAAAATGAACACCTAAATATTATCTTGAAGCATAAAGTAGTGCATAAACAACCAGAAAAAAATAATGTAAATAAAAATTTATAATAATGAAAAAACAGGTGGTATCAATAATGGTAATTGTAAAGTAACTACATCATATTTAAAGTGAAGTATAGTGAGAGTTTCATAGATAATAAATAGAATATAAATATAAATTGTTAGGAAAAAAGGATGAATGTGTAATTGGTATCATATATACACGACTTTATACTGGAGAATATATGTATTTATTTTTCAACCCTTTATCTTAAAGATTATATGTATCAAAGATTCACTTTCTGGAAAAACAGAGGTCATGTGATCGATGGCTGAATCACATCATAAACTTACAAAATTTTTCCTTGTTGTATCAATATTTGCAATTGTTACTTCAGTCTTGGCCATATATAGTACCATTATGGGCTCAGAAAATAGCTCCAAGAAAAGTGATCTACAAGTCCAAACTCTTTCTCACTTAACAAGATCTCAAGACTGGTGGAATGATTATCAATCGCATAAATTAAGAGAAAAAATATATCAAGTACAAATAGATAATTTAAATAACACTATCCATCAACAGGCACTCCAAATTAATAAACACGATCAGGAGATGTATAAACAATCACTCCTTAAATACCAATCCCTTCTTAACAAATTACATGCTGGTAAATCTGTTAATGATTCCATTGCGAATTTATATGAAAAGGCATCGTTAGAAGAAAAAATATATAATGAATCATTGAATGCATCCTCAGTAATCTCAAAGACTATAGAAACATATGATATGATAACCATTTTATTGATAATAGGGGCCGGATTAACTGGACTCGCAGAAATTGCAAAGAATAAACTTCTAGCATATGCAGGATTTGGTATTGGAGGATTAGGCATTACAATATTATTATTGATTCGCTAATCCTGTGGTTTTTATTTAACTAATACTAAATTGGGTGGTCGATTCATTTGGATTTTGTTACCTGGAGGTTTATTCTTTTAGGTTCTTTTTTGTAGCCATATAAATCAATAAATATCTTGTATTACTCAGAAGCCTGTTTTCTTGTTATTGAATCCTACTTTTAGAAATTTGTATATGAATATATTAATAAACATTTTTTTTGCCCTGTTTTTGTTGATAACCTTTGGGATATTTGTTTGTCATTTATCCCATCAAGATTGAAAAATATTTTGAATTTGTGTTAAAATTCTTTACTCGCCATCTTCAATTTATTTTATAGATTTCCGGTAAATTTTGATTTATTCTGTGAGGACTAACAAAGATTCTTTACCAACTCTTTGATATTTTTACTAAACTCTTCTTGCACAATAACATATAAAATGAAGGTATTAGCAATATTTGAACCATTTTATTTGCCTAGCTATATATGTAAATATTACAATATCTTCATTATATAACATTCTTATCATCTTTTCTTCCAAATTCATATAATAAATATCTTGCATAATTAGCTGCAAACAGCAATAGTTCCTCATTAACCGGTTCTTTCTTTGCTTTCATATGAAAGGTTATCCTCCAAACCAAAACTTTTCAAATCCCTCCTTGGTCTTACCGTGAAAGAATTTAATGATATTTACGATAATAAATAGCAAAATAATAAGGACTATAGGAAATAAATAGATATAATTTAAACAATAGGACTATAGGATATAAAAATTATCTTTGGTATCGGTAAATCCTTTAAATTAGGCATAAAAAACGGATCTCATGCTTTTAGTTAATGTCGTCTTTACATAACCTACACTCTTGCTGGCATTCTCTCTAACCTTGATCAGAGCAAAATTTGTTGATATATTAAAAAAGTTGAAAGGTTAGTAAGACAATAGTTCTCTTGCATAATTAGAAACAACCTATATTACTCCTTCTACTGAATACTATATGGATTTTTAGTTCTGCTGATAACATTCTATAGTTTATCAGACCTGTACTATATATGACACTTTATTGTATTCTTGATCCGGTTCCTAAATACATCTGCAAGTATCTTATATTTTCTCAATCGACAGAT
>JAICXY010000168.1 GCA_025934495.1 Candidatus Nitrosocosmicus sp. | reverse complement strand
GGTATTCAGCTCTATACCAAACTCAAAGTAATGAATCCCGATATCAAAGTGCTTTTCTTATCAGCTTTGGATGCAGTAGAAGAGTTATTGAGCATATTTCCAGATATAAAAAACAGTGAAATTATTAGGAAACCGATAGAACGTGACGAATTTCTTTTAATAATCAATAAGATTTTAAAGTCATGATGGCTCTGTTAACTGTTACATAAATACTTGCATAATCTTTAATGTTAAGAGAATGTGCTTGTTTAGATTTGTTAATTTTAAAAATCTAAATATAGTAAAAAATACAACAATAGTTTGTTGATGAAAACAAGCAGCACTATTAGATTACAGAAGAAAATGCAGTATTATTACATAACTGTTAACTTGACGATTTTATCAACTGTTTTTCTCTGCCATTTTACAATAATTTATGTTAATCTGAATTAAAAATAATGCAAACAATTTGTAAGCACTATAAATCTAGTGTTTAAAATTTAATATTTTTCCTAAAGTTAACAAAGGCGTCATCAAAGATATATCATATTTATATGAAATTTACTAATTGAAATCAATTTGCAAACAACTTAAGAGTGTATTATATTTTCTATTATCTTTAACAATACCTCATTTTCAATGGGTTTTTGAAGGTACAAATTACTACTAAAAATTTCATAATATTTA
The DNA here is from genome assembly GCA_025934495.1 of Candidatus Nitrosocosmicus sp. Lineage (GTDB taxonomy): Archaea > Thermoproteota > Nitrososphaeria > Nitrososphaerales > Nitrososphaeraceae > Nitrosocosmicus. Next base: position 4,330 of record JAICXY010000168.1, on the reverse strand, counting down.
TCAGAATACATCTCACCAGCTGTAAGAAAACAAATTTTCACCTTGTCATCTATTTTCCGGATATTATTGTAAAATTCAAAGCCGTTCATTTGCGGCATTTTAATATCAATAATAATCAAGTTGTAAAGATTTTTTTTAAAATTTTCTAGTGCCTTTATAGGATTACCGTATGTCTTAATCTTATATCCTTTTTCTTCCAAGACTTTTTTTAAAGTAATATTAATATCCTCATCATCATCTACCAAGAGAATTCTCATTTTCTCATCATCTTTAGAATATGCATTGAAACTATTTATCGAGGAAATATTTTTGGTTATTATTGTTTCATCTTCTTTTCGATTTGAATTAAATATTGGAAGTGTAAAATAAAACGTTACTCCTTTTCCATCTTTATTGTCTTCAAACCATAACTGGCCACCATGAGACTCGATTATACTTTTAGATATGAATAAACCAAGACCGGTTCCATCGGTAGAGCCTGTAGCAAATTTTTCATAGAGTCTAGGACGCAATTCTGATTTTATACCTGATCCTTCATCTTGGATACCTATCATTGCTATTGCTTCTTCATGACAGCATTCTACTGGTTTTTGTTTATGGGAATAAATATGTAGTAATTTTTGTTTTCTTTTTTCTACTATTTTTAGATTTATATAAATAATTTTTGTTTTCTTTTCTTCGGTATCAATGACAGATTTAATTGCATTGCTTAAGAGATTTGATAATACTTGACCTATTCTAATCTTATCGGCTTCTACTATGGTAGAATAAAAGTTATTATTCTGTTCAGGTAGTTTGTTATATATTATCTTTATTGGGTTTGGCAAATCCTCGGATTTCTTTTTTAATGAATTTTCAAAATCGCCAATGTAATTCAATATTAGGTCACTTAAATCGAATTTTTCTTTATTGAGATCCAATGATTGGCTTTCTATTTTAGTAACATCCAAGATATCTTGAGCAAGATGTTGTAATTTGAGAGCGTTTCTATGAATTATCTCAGCCATCTTATGATTTTCTGTTCCTTTATCATAACGATAAACCAAAAGATCAGATAATCCCAATATTGGTTGTATAGGAGTTCTCAATTCATGAGCTGCGATATTGATAAACTCCTTTTGCATATTGCCTGCTTCTTTTAACTTTTTATTTTGAACTCGAATAAGTTCATTACTTTTTTTTAATTCCGCATTATACTGAATACTCGATAGTGAAAGTGCTATAATGTTTACAAAGTATGCTGCATCTTTGAGAACATGAGCTACATTATGGGGGGTATCAAACGATATAGCAGAATATGACATTATAATCTGTGAAAATATGTCTAGAATAAGATAAATAGCAAGTCCTTTATAGACAAGATCATTTCTCTTGTTTAATTTTCTCTTATAAAAAAAGAACAAAGCAATTGAAAATAAGAAAAGTGGCGGAATTTCATATGGTCTATGCAAAGAGTAATCATCTATCACACTTGATGGGAAAACCAAGTATAGTGAAGATAATGCTGCACCGATAGAAAATATTGCAAGAGGGATCAAATAAAATAAAAATCTTTTTTGTATCCGTATATCAGAGATTTGTTGTCCGATCTGTTCATGATTTGTTTGATTTATTGCTTCTACCTCTTTTGCAGATTTAGAATATTTTAAAATTGCTATTGTTAACATAGAACTGAGGAATATTCTTCCTGCAAACCATGTTTGCGGAATAAAATATTTGATAAACATAGGGTCGCTAATTGCACGATATGAGACTATGACATGCAATAAATCAATTATAGCACTAATAAGAAATCCAATCCCGATAAAAAGACTGAAAATATCATTTATAGATCGGGCTCGTAATATATAGTAAAACGATAAAATAAAACCAAATATTACAGCAAATAATTCGATATAGAAATGATGGATTTCAGATGATACCCAAAGTAGAGGATTTATAGACACTATTGCAATAAATGTTAATGGAATTAAAGGTATGAGTGTATATTTAAAAAGAAATTCATGTCCATGAAAGAGAGGGGATAGGATATTCATTAAAGAACAACTACACATTTAAATTGTTTTTCTAATTTGTCTTTTTTTGCGTAAATTATAACGATAATTTTGGTAGTAGTAATAAAAATAGTTGTAAAGATATAATATATTATTATGGAAAAAAGGTTAAAATATAGACAAAAATTTTTGAAGGATTTTTTTGATAGTATTTTAATATTACATACGAACGTGATAATGTTATTTTACAAACAGAGCATATAAAAATATCTAAAAAGTACTTTCTTTTCTCCAATCTTTATTTAAATGGGATCGTATAATTAATGAAAAATTTATGAAATGAAGATGTATTTCCATTTTCTTTGATTTACGAAAATATAAAAAACTCGATAGAGAAACAATTATAGGATCCAGATCCTCAAAAAAAGAACAATATAACGATTCCAAAAATGTATGGCTATAGACATTTTTTGGTGTGAATAAAAAGAGATAAAAAAACTTGTATTTGACAAAAATAAGTATTATCTTATAATGGTTATTTATGTTCTACACCGAATGCGATTTTAACAGCTGTGTGATATTCGGTTATATTTCCGCTATTTGGGTCTACTTTCGCAGTCATATCTGCTACTTCTATTCCAGTTATACCGTGGATAGTTTTACTGGCCTCGTTTATTGCAACTTGTACTGCATCTTCCCAGCTTTTATTAGAACTGCCAACAATTTCAATTATTTTTGCGACATTAGTCATTACAGTTATTAGGAAAACAACTTTCTAATAAAAGTAGATCTTTTATATTAAGAAAATTGATAAATATTAAACAAACTACTTTGAATGATGCCTTTTGGATAAGAACTTTTGATGAATAGAAAAAGCTAGTTTATACTTTTCATAGTTCGCTGAAAATGTACCATAATTGCAAGAATTTACATGATTGTAAATACAAAGTATCACCACTTTTTATATTGAAGATGGATATTAACTGTAATACTTTAAAAGTTTAATAGAAAATGTTCTGCAATAATTTTATTTTGGTATTTAGATATTTCTATTTGATAGAATATTTGGATATAATGTTCAATTAATACCAATAAATAGACATATATAGAGCCAATCTTGATAATTGTTTCACCATTTTGTATACACTGATATTCTACCTTTTTCCTTTTTCTTGCTTGATATTTGATTTGGTTTATACTTTTGTATACAGTTCAAATAGAAATGTGGCTTATATCCTCCAAATGCAAAAAAGAAAAATAAAGAAAGATTTTACAGCATTTCTAAATGATAAATCTAAAGAGTACAAATATAATCTATATCGATAAATTGGGTTCTGCTGTTTCTGGATTCATAAAGGAAAAAAGAGGACATCTTCAGCAATATATTTATTGTTAGGTAAGAGATGGTAATATTAAATGCATATATTTTTACAGAAACGTAAAATCATATGAATAATATAACATTTGATTATGTATTTGAATATTATCTATTATATTGTAGATTTCTATTAAAATTGTCAAATTTACTTTCTAAATTTAAAATTACAAAATAACTTATCCTTTTTTCTCTACCAAACCAGCTGCAAGCTCCACTGAATAAACGTTATCATATTTAACTCCGTCTTCAAGATTATTTTGTACTGCCTCAAATACATCATTCACTCTATTTCCCATCGATGGAGATTTTCTATTTATATGATTTTTTATATCTTCTTTGGTAGCAGGGAATTGCAAACCCTCAAGTAAATTCGCCATTTTGGAGGCCGTATCTCTATTGGATGGTGCATTTATAGGTGCATCTCCTGTACTATCCCCAACTCTTTCTGCTTGTGAATCGGCACCAGACTGTGTAGCCTTGGTATAGTTTCTATCTTCTGAAACATAGGACATATTATTTATTTTATTCTACCATATGATTTATAGTGATCGGATTTGATTATGCATAGTTATAATTTTATATTATTGGATAAAAAATATTAAGTCCTATAAAATATTTACTATATATTCTGATGCAAAATAATTGTGTTCATTTTGATATTGCAATATCTTTAGCTTCCACTTTAAATTTGACATGTAGGAAAAAGATGTAAATTAGATCTCTTGCATAATTATGTCCAAACAGCTTTATGACCTATAGTTCATCAATACTCTGTTCTCTCCTTGCTTTCATACGAGAGGTTATCCAGAAAACCACTACTGCTTTTCAAATCGTTCACTGGTTTGACATTACAAGAATTCGATAATATTTACAATAAAGAAATAGTAAACAGATATGAAAAATATGAATTAAAACGTTTATCATATAAAAGAAAAGAAGATAGAAAAAGAAAGATTGG
>JAICXY010000023.1 GCA_025934495.1 Candidatus Nitrosocosmicus sp. | reverse complement strand
TTGTATTCACTCCAGTTTATCTTTCTCTTCTTTTTCTTATTCTTCTTTTTCTCGATAGAATCATCGACCAATGTTCAATATATTATCTAGATCTATATAGCTTGTTACAAAAAAAGAAAGTAGTTATTCAACAAACCACTAGAATCCTGTACTTTTTCAATCTACAGATGGTATGCTCTATCACTATTCTTTTTTTCTAATGAATTTTGTTATACGCCTTTTCTTCTTGGGACAGCTCGTGTTGGTTTCTTTTCTTTTTATATGGTAGTGCAATGATAGTTGTTCTACAGGATAATCCTTTTCTATACCAAGATATCCAAGATCAACTACATTAACAACTTGCTTTGAGGGAGTAACAGGATGATTCTTCTTATATGTTGAATATATAATCATGTTTTCGTCCTTTCTTATGATGATTTGCTTTATGAAGGATATAACCATCTTTGTTAACAGCAATGTAAACGATATACTATATCTTCTTGTAAAATAGTTGTATTTGTTTTGCTATCACAACACCTATAGCTTGCTACTCTTTTATCTATTATTATGAGGGATACATTCCTCAGAATGCTTACGGATGTTGAAAAGAATCAGTTACATCTGATGCTTGAAGATAAAGAATCAGGATACAGAGCCAAGATAATCTTGCTTAAAGATGAAGGATATACAGTACCGCAAATAAGGAAGATTACAAATCATCATGACCTTAACATAAGAAAATGGATACACCGCTTTAATGAAAAAGGAATCGAGGGCATCATATCAAAAAAGCACAATCACAAACAACATAAATTTGATAATGATATAGAGAAACAAATAGTTGATACAGCATCTGCAAATCCAAGATCTTTTGATTTGGGATTTTCCACATGGTCATTACGTATTCTAGCGGGTTTTCTTATGTATGACCTAAAAATGGTGGATAAAATAAGCCATTCAGAGATAAGGAATATTCTTTTAAAGCATAAAATAAAATGGAGAAAATCTAAAACAGTTCTATCAAATAAAAGAATCAATGATCCTGCAGATTACACTTTGAAAAAAAGTACATTGAACAACTAAGATACAACACACAAAAGGATTCCATTCTTCTATATCTAGATGAGAAAGGTCCAGTAACCACGGCAAAGACTCATGGTGGTACATCCTGGTCATCGGTACAGGTAAAGGTTGAGAAGGCTCAAAAGATAAAAGGGCTACTAAATGTATTTGGTGCTTATGATTACACAAATGACAAGATGCATGTACAATGCTATAAAAGGAAGACAGGGAAACAATTTGTTGATTTTCTTAAAAGAGTAGATAAAAGATATGATAAGAATATTCGAAATATCTTTGTTGTACTTGATAACCTTTCAGCTCATAAATCAAAGGTAGTACAAAAAGAGATATCCACATATTGTCCACGAATAAAATTCGTATTTCTACCGATAAGATCGCCCAAGCTTAATTTAATTGAAGTAAGGTGGGTGTGGTTACAAAGACAAGCAATTAACAATTCTACTTTTAAAGATGAACAAGAAATAGGACAAGCAGTTAGCAATTGGAAGGATATTTATAATAAAAATCATGGCAAAGCAATCACAAATATTTTACAAGAGAATGTACCTATATGTATACACAGCTGTTAACCATAAGCTGATTCTTTACTGTAGTATGTCTTTTCTTCTTGCCTCAAGAATAGTACATCTTTCTTCTATCCTTATCTACAGGTCTTGGAATTTGCTATTGTTCTATGTACAATCTATAAAAGCTAAAAGACCTGGAAAATAATGTTCGACTTCCTCTATTGGTGTTTGGAGCCTCTTTATAATGTTGTATGTTTTTTGTGGAATTGGTACGCATTGTCTTACCATATTCAATATTCAATATTCAATATTCAATCTTTTGATATCCCTGCAGACGTTGCTCTTCTGATCTAAATCAAATAGAAATCCAGCCAAGGTGTAGGTTATGTAAAGACGATAGTACACTAAAAGCATAAGAAACCTATTTTTTACATCTAGTTTGAAAGGTCTCCCAGCACCCATGTCTCTTTTTCTATTGTCGTTTAGTTTGGATATCCGTTGTATCTCATGTTTATCATATCTTTTTGCTATCTTTTTATCGTAAATATTATTGAACTCTTGCACTGCTGGCTTGACAGCAGTGAATGATTTGAAAAGCAGTAGAGGTTTTTTGGATAGCCTGTTATATGAGAACAACCAAAGGACAGATTTTTGATAAACTAATGCTCATAAAGCTGTTTATTCTAATTATGCAAAATAAATATATTCATAGAATTTCACATTTTATATAAGATCATCAATACTAAAAATGGTTTTTTACATCATAATAGTGCTTCTTAATTATCGGTAATTTTAGAAGGTGAAGTCGGTTTTGAGTAACTCTTTCCTATAGCCAATTTCATTAATGCAATCCACATTATAATTAAAGGAATATGGTATGAAGCTATACGCCAAGCAATTATCACATTTAATTGACTATCAGTAAGAATATGCCCAAATTGCGAAAAATCATTCAAATGATTAATATAGCTCCAAAGACCTAATTCTGCCAAACCAGACCCTCCTATAGTAACTGGAAGAGTTCCTAAAATAGTAGATGAAGAGGTAGCCATAAAAGAGACAAATAAATCAATATGACTCCCTATTGAATGAGTTAACACCAAAAAAGAAAGCCCATGAAAAAAGAATGCCAATAAGGTAATTGCTATTCCAATTGAAAAAACTCTAACAGATTCGAATGAACCGAAATTTTCTCTACTCATCATGCATAAATCATCTAACGCCTTATTTACAGAATTAATCCCACGTATGGCCTTTTCTTCAGAAATAAATTTTTTAGATAACTTTAATGTGAATGATGGCAATCTAATATTCTTTTTTGAGGAATAAATTAATATAAAAAACCAAAAACCAAAAGTTGGAAGAGCAATCAAAATTAATAAAATGCCAATGAAGGTAGCACCATCCAATAGTGCATTAAAACCAGCAATAAATGCCAATATAGTACCAACGAAAACATCAGCAATAATTTCCATAGTAGTAACCCAAGCAGCTTTCCCTGCAGAAACGTTATTTTTTGTTAAAAATGCTATTCTCACAAGTTCGCCTCCTATATAAGAAGGGGTAGTCTGAGTTACGAATTCTCCTGCCAGTCTAGCAAAAGCTATTTTCCAAAACGAACTTACATGATTTCCAATGAATTTTCTTATAAAATAGTAAAATCTAATTGCCTGTAAAAAGATCTTTACCATTGTTGCCAAGAAAGACAATAAAAAGGGAAGAAGCCCAACAGAAAAAATATCATGTAATGATACAGGAGTAAATACAAACATAAGTATTATAGGTATTATACTCGCAAAAATGGAAAGTAACCGCCAATTCAACTTATAACAAATATTCAAATAAAGGAGTATAATAATGATACAAATATAACAATAAAATATAATAAAATTCAAGGTTAATTCATATGTATACTATTTTTGTCACTGGTACTGCTGGTTCTGGAAAATCATTATTAACATCTAACCTTTTAGAATGGTATAATAACAATGACGTTACACCTATATCGATAAATTTAGATCCAGGTGTAGTTAATTTACCCTATAGTCCTGATGTAGATGTTAGGGATTTTATTGACATTTACTCCATTATGGAAAATTATAATTTAGGTCCAAACGGGTCATTGATATTAGCAAACGATTTAATATCGACTAAACTAACCGAAATACAAAACCAGGCAGACGAATTAAATCCGGATTATATTATTGTAGATACACCAGGACAAATAGAATTGTTCGTTTTTAGATCCAGTGGCCCATATTTCATTTCAAACTTTCTTTCAGATAACAAAGTAACTCTTTTTACTATGGATGGAACTTTAGCTGAATCACCAATTAACTATGTATCACTAATGTTTTTATCACAATCAGTAAAATTACGATTAAATACGCCTCAAATTAATGTTCTCACCAAGCGGGACAAAATAATAGACAAATTAAAAGAGGTATTTGAATGGTCTAACTCCATTTCCTCATTACAAAATTCGTTAAATGAAGAAAAAAATTATGAGCAATCATTACTTAGCAAGGATTTAATAAAAACTCTTTTTAAAAGCGGACATATAACAAACCCTATTGCAATATCAAATATAACAATGAATGGAATGATAAATTTATCTGCAACTCTTTCACGACTATTTACCCAAGGAGAAGAAGGCAGGAAAAACAATTTAGGAATGTGAAATAATTATGAATGATATAAAATATCTAGAATGTATAACAAGTGCACCTTCATCTACAGCAAATTTGGGTCCAGGTTATGATGTTTTCGGCTTAGGATTAAATGCATTAGAAGATATTGTTTGTCTCAAAGTAATAAAAAAAGCAAAATCCAATATAGACAACATTAAAATAAAAATAAAAGGAGAAGGAAACCAAAGCATTCCTATTGACCCAGAATGGAACTCGGCAGGAAAAGTAGCAAAAAAAATCATTGCAGATTATTATTTAAATAAATATGATTTCATAATTAATATTGAAAAAAATATTCCTCCAGGATATGGAATGGGAAGTAGTGCAGCATCAGCAGTTGCGACAGCTCTTGCATTTAATAAAATCTTTGAATTAGATATAAATGACACAAAATTATTAAATTATGCTGCAGAAGGCGAACTTGCCAGTGCAGGTGTAAAACACTACGACAACATTTCAGGTTCATTTTTCGGCGATTTTGTAATTGTAAAAAGTAAACCAGAGCTAGAATTTATAAAAATAAAATCACCAACTAATTTAGCTATGGTGGTCTGTGTTCCCCTAATAGATGTTCCCAAAATGAAAACAGAAGCCGCCAGAAAGATACTACCCGAAGAAATCCCTCTAAAGAAAATGGTACAAAACATTTCAAATGCATGTACAATTGTTGCAGGTTTTTTTAATAAAGATATACAAATGATATGCAACGGCATTGAAGATTGCATAATTGAGCCTGTAAGACAAAAATTGATTCCCGGATATCAGCAAGTTAAAGAAGGAGCACTTGGAGCAGGAGCACTAGCATTTGCTATTAGTGGTGCTGGTCCATCTACAATTGCATTTTTAAATTCAAAAACTAAAGGATCGCAAGTATCTAATGTTATGGAAGAAACTTATGAAAAACTAAATATAAAATGTAAAACTTTTATATGTAATTCTAGCAAAGGGGCAAGAGTAATTTCACTAAAATAAATATAAAAAAATTATCTTTTACTTTTATTAAGAAATGCAGACATCATTTTTTGCCTATCTTCATGTGCAAAACATAACGACCAGCCATAGATTTCTAATCTTAATCCTGTATCTATATCTGCATCCATTCCTTTATTGATCAACATTTTACTAACTTTAATTGCATTAAAGCTATTTTTAGCAATTTCTTTTGCAAGGGATATAGAATGCTCTAGAAGTTTATTATTAAGTATTTTTGAAAGTGCATTATTTCTTTCCTTTTCATTATTTTGATCTATAGAAGGATCCAATTTGGTTTTATCTTCGTCGGTAAGCGAGACAAAATGATTAACAAGGCCCATATCATTAGCTTCACGAGCAGAGATCATCTTCCCAGTAAAAATCAATTCTTTAGCCTTTGCGGGTCCAATTATTCTCAATAATCGCTGGCTTCCTCCCCATCCTGGAGGGATGCCTATTGTAACTTCAGGTTGACCCATTTTTGCATTTTCAGAAGCTATTCTTAGGTCACAAACTAAAGCAAGTTCACAACCACCACCTAGCGCAAAACCATTTATAGCAGCAATCACAGGTTTTTCCATTTTTTCGATTTTATTTAACATAGATTGTGCAGAAGAAGCATATTTTTCAGCAGCAACAGGATCGATATTAACCATATAAGAGATATCAGCACCAGCGCAAAAGGAACGTTCACCTGAACCAGTAATAATTAGAACCTTAAGTCCTTGATCAACAGAAATTAAATCTATTGCTCGTGTTAATTCAGATATAACATCCAAATTCATTGCATTAAGCGCCTCAGGTCTATTTATTTTTAGAATAGCTATATCATTTTGTAGATCTATCTGTACATACTTCATAGAAGACATAATAAAATTTCAACTGTTCTTCAAATTAAACCTTATTAAAAAAATTCAATTATTACCAGTACCAAAAGTATCTCTTTGCAATTTCCATAAAAGTTCAAAGAGGTTAACATAACTCCCAGAATCAGGCTTGTTAGGGTTTAATCCGTTTTTTCTCATATCCTCTACAACCTTTTTTAAAGTGTCATAAACAAACGTATCTTGAACCATTTTTATAAAAATATCTTTTTCAAATGGTTTTTGAAGAATTTCTATAAAACATTTCAAGGTTTCTATATATTCATTAAAGATCTTTTGAGGCCATGCAGAGGCAAATATTATTCGTTGATTTTTATTTAAACTTAATACCTCTTTTGCAACATTCAAACCATTTTTAGTGATAGAGGGATTGTTGTTGTTTTTTGAAGATAAATCATAATCCAATATAATTAAATCAAAATTAAAGTTTTTAGGATTGTTTTGTTGTGATTTGTGATATTCATAAAGTCCATCTTCAACGTTCCTAGCAATAACATAATGATAGCCATATTCTTGAAGCCAAATTGTATATAACTGACAGATATCAGCATCATCTTCAATAATTAAAACATTCATATAAATCACTATAAATTATCAAATAATAAAATTTTCTTACAAATAAATGAAATCAATTATTAAATTCTTTTTCAATAATTTTTACAATAGAATCTAATGAAATAGGCTTATAAAGAAATTGATCGTTTATTATATCCTTATTGAAAACCTCATATATTGCATCTTTGTGGATTTTATTCGATGCTATAAAATAACCTTTGATACAATTATCTCGTTTTTTCAATTCGTCATATAGATCAAACCCATCAATACCACCAACATCAATACCTAAAAAAACCAGAGAATATTTGAATGGAATAAAACTTTCCAATGCGTTTAAAGGATTATCATAATAATCGACTTTATATCCCAGATCTTGGATTTTATTTTTAATTAAATAAAAGTTTTCAGAAAAATCATCTATAAATAATATTTTGTTATTATTAAATGTATTTTCTAATGATTGATAAAATGGCTCACGAATATATAAAGGAATTTTTACAATAATTTTCAAGCCCAAATCGGGGGATCTATTTTTTATATCGATGCTTCCACCATGAAGCTCGACTAGTTTTTTAGAAATAAATAAACCTAAACCAGTACCCCCACTTGTTTTTGTAAAAAATTTTGTAAATACTTGATCAAGATCCTTATCTTGTATACCCGGTCCCTCATCTTCAATAGTTATTGTAACAAAACAATCATCATTTTGCGACAAACTAACTATTATTTCCTGTCCCTGGTTATTTTTTGTGAAAAAATACGAATTATTCAGTAAATTATACAATGCCTGTGAAAGTAAAGATTTATCACCTTCAATAAATAAACTAGATTTACCATAATAAATAAATTTAATATTAACTAATTCTCTAATAGAGATATTCTGATATTCGGCAATTATATCAGATAAAATTAAATCAATGTCAAGAGATTCTTTATTTATCCTTAAAGAATTTGTTTCGATTCTAGAAACATCCAGTATATCATTTGCAATATCTCGTAGTTTTTCTCCGTTTCTAATAATTATATCAAGATATTCTAGCATGGTTGAATCTTGTATTTTTGACCTTAGAGTCTTAGAAAATCCTATGATGGGTAAAATAGGATTTCGTAATTGATGAGATGCAATATCTATAAAATCTTGTTGGAATATCTTGTGTTTTTCTAATGTTTCATTTTTTTCTACAGTATTCCATAGGAAATCATATATGATAGAGAAGAAAGAAGGTGATTCATCAAATATAATATTATATAAATTACAATTAATTTTTTTTTTAGATTCATCATAGATTATTTTATAAAAGAATAATATTTTTTTGTTAATAGTAATTATTATAAAATTTTCTTGTTGTTCAGAAAAACTTGAAAGATTATTAAAAGAAATATTTTCGATTGATGAAAAAAAATTACGGATAGAATCGAATTGATTCCCACTACATACGGATACAATACGAATAAGAGAGAAATTTTTTTCAGATATTGATTTCAAAGAATAATAAAAGGAATTATTTTTTAAAAATAAAAATGAATAAAAAGAATTAATATATAGATCGATAAATTTCGGTTCAGAGATTTCAAATAAATTATCAAAACCATAGAAATCTATTTTATCTATATTTATTGGCATTTTAGATATTTATTGATTTATTTTTTTTTGTATACATCATCTAACATTATATCCAAATCGTCTTCGAATTTCTTTAATATTCTTCTTAAACTTTGCTCTAATTCTTTTACGCGTTTTTCTGTTTCCAATTTAAATATATCTCTAGAAATCGAAGAATATACATGGAAATGACCTCCTTCTTTCAAAGTTCTACTTTCCTTTACACAAATTCCCAACCCGGTTAATTTTTGCAAAGATCTAAAAACAGTACTTTTGTCCCTATTTACAGCTTTGGATAAATCCTCCAAAGTCATTTGTTTATCATTATATTTAATGAGAGTAAGTAACAAATCCATATCTAAAGGAGACAGATCATATATGTAAATAAATAGATCTTTTAGAGTTGCACTCATTCTTGTAATTGCATTTATTGATGATGACGGCATTTTACTCTATTTACTTCGCTTTCGTGCTATTTAAAATTATCTACAAAAACATTACTTAAATATTTACTATAACTAAATTAAAAAATTAAAAAATATGCTATGCGCCAGCCATGTTATTTCTCAATTCGACACCACGATGATCTTCAGACTCTGCAGCAGCTTTATGCATTTCTGACATTGCACAACCCATTTGAGCTTCAGATTTTCCTTTTCTCATCAAGCCACGATAAAGACCAGCTTCCAAAGTCTGTCCATGTTCTTTTTCCCAGTCTTCAACAGGAATACTATATTTCTTTTGAATTCTGTCTCTATACCATTCAGGAATTACATTAAATGCACAGAAGGGCACTATACGTAAATCAGGAGTTAAATAGTGAATATCACATCTTTGCAATCTTTCCAAATCTTCATTATATTTATCTTGGAAGTGCATCATTCCTAGGAATAATGACCTTACATGCCAAGAACCAACTGAATCAAAGTTTTGTTTAAGCAATATACTGGAAAACATTCTGCCTAAATCTAATCCATGAGGTTGTTTTGATCGATCGACAAATTGATTTAATTTTCTTATCACTTCTAGCATGGTCCAATATCTATTGGATCCAGACTTTATTTCTTCAGTTTTTTCTTCAAAGTATTCTAACAATCCTTTGATATCCACAAAAGAAGTAAGCGGTGTTAATTTTTTAGTCTGAGTATCTTCAAAGACATAGGTCCCTGCGCCACATGCAAAATGAATAGATAATTCATATTTTGGTTTTTTACTAAATGCCTCGATTACATTAGTTAAAGGCATACAAGAAGGAACCGGAAACCATCCGTCTTTGGATATTTCACCATTGGTTTGCTCTTCAATTCTTTCGATACAATCAGGAATAGTAATTCGATATTTTTCTCGTTCTTTTTTACCCATTCTACCAGTTAGAGATACAGGTTGGAAGTTTACTGCATGAACAACATCCATATTCTTTTGTGCAAAGCGAATAATTCCTCCTAACTCGTGATCATTAATAGATTTGATAACAGTCGGTACAAAGACAACAGTCATTCCACATTTTCTTGCTGATTCTAAAGTATATGGTATTTCCCAATGATTTTTAGGATTGGTTCTTGGAGTTACACCATCAAAAGATAAATAAAGATTACTTACACCAGCCATTCTAGTTTGTCTCATGGTTTCTGGAGAAAGAGCTAGTTTTATACCATTAGTATTAAGTTGAATATGATCTACACCTTCCTCTTTCATAATTTTAATTAGTGCTGGTAAATCGTCTCTCAACATAGGTTCGCCTCCTGTAATTTGAATAGAATTACCTGGAATTGGTCTTTCAGATTTCAAAGTTTTCATCATTGCTCGAACTTGTTCATGTGAAGGTTCGTATAAATAAGCACCTTCTAAACCTTTTTTTACATAAAAGAAACAATACCAACACGTTAGATCACACCGATTAGTAACAATTATGTTTGCTAATCCTGAATGAGAAAGGTGATTTGTACATAAACCACAATTTGTTGGACAGGCACATTTATCCACCATAACATTTGGAGATTTAGCCCCTTTTCCATCCATCCAATAAGTACTAAACTTTTTGTACATCTCATATGAACCAAAGTATAATTCTTCACATTCACCATGGCTGGGACAAGTCTTTGTCATAAAGACTTTACCTTCTCGTTCAAATACTTCAGCATCCAGAATCATATTACAATCCGGACAAATACTCTGAGTATAGCGAATGGTACGTTTAGAACCAATAGTTTTACTAGTTAAATTAGAAATATGTATTAGATCCATAATATAGGCCTTTATTACTGTTTTAATTTAGCCTTATAAACTTGATCTGACAAATACTACGGTGTTTAGTTAATAAGCAAAAATTAAGAAAGACAAAGATTTAATATCTTTGTTTAAAATATTCTCATAAAACAATGGAAATTAGCGACAAGGCAAAAAAATCGATGGAAAGCCTTGGATTAACGAATTATGAAATTAGAGTTTATACAACATTACTATTTTCTGGTTCTACCACTGCTGCTGAAATTAGTAAAAAATCAGGGGTACCTTATTCAAAGATATATGATGTTTTAAATAGCTTATATGAAAGAGGATGGACATATTCGGATAATTTAAGACCTCAGAATTTCTTTCCCAAGTCCCCTTCTACTGCTGTAGAGGCAATGATGATAGAAATGGAAAACAGTATTAGAAGTTATAAGAATATTCTAATGAATGAATTAATGCCCATTTATGAAAAAACAGGATTAAAAGAAAAACCGGATATATGGGTAGTAAGCGGGTTATATAACATAGGAGCGAAAGTTACCGAAATAATTCAATCTACAAAAGAAGAGCTTTTAATTGCAATTCCAAAAATCCCAGAAAAAGTAATTAAAACCATTCAACCTTTCCTGCGAGAACTCTTTGAAAAAGGTGTAAAAATTATTATTTTAGCATCAGAGGAAACTAGCGATGAAATAATAAAATCAATGTCAAGGGTCGCAGAAATTAGATTAAAAAATAGCATGTTTGGTGGAGGAGTAATAGGCGATTCAAAACAGGTTCTAATTTTACTTGGTGAAAATAAGAACAACAATGACAATAATTATGACATAATTGCAATATGGGCAGAACATATTGGACTGGCAAGTTTCGCAAAAGATTATTTTAAATATTTATGGGAAGATGGAAAAAAGATAAAAGATCATTAAAGTTTATTAATATAATACTATAAAGACATGCGGACAAACGATGAATTGAAATGCCCTGCTGATAAGATGAAGTAGATCTTGAGTAAGGAGTTTGTCCTTCCAACTAATACAAACAACTAAAATTTAAGTAAATAAAAATAAAATAAAAAAACAGGACAAAGTTACAGGTATAAGAAATAATCATTAAATGATAACCATCATAAAAGAAAAAAAATAAAAAACGAGTTAAAAGAAATTACAAAATTAGCTAAAAAAAATATCATGAAAGTAATGCGTAGATTTATTATAAATAGAGGATATATGATTATTTTAACATTTGTTTTCATAATCAAGTATTAAAAAGTATTTTTCTGCTAACTCGATTCATTAAAATATCATATTTTTAAAATAACAATTAGAGTTATATTTCTGGCTGTGGATTTATGTGACGGTACGATATTATTTAACATTTGGCGCGCCCTATAAAAAGCAATAAACAGTTAATTTATCTATTTTATGATAGTAGTAGTTTATAAGTAAAGATAAATAAACTCAATTAGAATAAATATATTATTCGTTAAAATAGGTTAATAATGCTTGATATAGAAACTGTATGTTTTTTTGAAAACATCATGAAATGTATTATTTTTGAAAGTGATAAATCATTATTTCTCTACGACTATATTGAAAATTCAAATATTTATTCCCAAACTGACAATATTAAGATAATTCTAAAAAATCGATTTTAATTGGTATAAAATATGAAAACAAACAAGATAAAAGATTCCGAAAATAGATTCACAATCACACCCGAAGAGCCTGATGACCTTTTTAATTTAAGAAGAACGATAGAAATAGGAGATAACATAATTGCAGATACTACCAGAGTAATAAAGCAGGACAAAGAATTTGCTAGACCGGATAAAGGAGAAAGAGTTAAAGTTAGAATAAATTTAAGAGTAGAAAAAATAAGTTTTGATGATACAATAGACAGATTGAAAATATCTGGAATAATAATTACATCAAATAATGAAAGCATTCCAAGGGGATTGTATCATTCTCTGGGTATAAAAATCAATGATACAATAATTTTAGAAAAAGAAAGATGGAATGAAAATAATATAAAACTAATAACAAATTCGGCATCGGAATTAAAATACATTTTGATTTCGATGGATTCGGAAGAAACATCCATAGCAAAATTGAATGGGACAAATTTAAAAATAATCCCTAATATATATTCTGGAAAAAGTGGAAAAAGGTATACTGCAAATCAAAAAAATGAAATCCAAATGAAAAGTTATTTTGAGAATATCAAAAAATCTTTAGATATTTACAAAGAGGAAGCAGGAATAAAAATAATAATATTTGGCCCAGGAGAAACAAAAAGGAAATTTCTCAATTACTTAAAAGAAAAAAAAGAATCTTACGAAAACAAAGATCTTACATTAGTTGAAGGTATAGAAACATCAGGAGAGGATGGATTTTTCGTGTTTCTGCGTTCAGATGCTATGAAAGAAATGCTAGCTAATAGTAAAATTGCTATTGTCTCAACAATACTAGACAATATAATGTATCAGATAAATAAAGGAGAAAAGAAATTTGCAATAGGAATAAATGAAATAAAATATGCAGATTCATTAAATGCCATAGATACATTAGTTTATTCTGATAAAGTTTTTTTTGAGATAAAAGAAGACGAATTTATAAAAATGTTAAACGAAATCGAAAGTAAGAAAAATGTAAAAACTTTTGCAACAGATTCATCAACAGATATTGGAATGAGGGTTTCATCACTTGGAGGAATTATTGCCATATTACGCTATCAAATTAACTAATAATTTGTACCTTTTGTATGCGTATTTTTATACATCCATTCGAGATATTGGGTCGAAATATCACTCATGTTGATTATCACTATCTCAGGCACGTCATAAGGATGATTGTTTCTTATTTCGGTTTTTAATTTTTCAACACAATCAGAAGTAGTTTTAAAAAAAGCAAGATATTCATTTTCTTTATGTAGATTAGATTGCCACATATAGATGGATTTTACTGTGGTATAATTTACACATGCACAAATCCTTTTTTCCATTACAACAGTTTTTGATAAATTGATTAGTGAATTCTCATCCTGAAACGTCGAAATCAAAATTACACCATTTATGCCAGATTCTTTATCAATCATATATCCTGTTATTATATCAAAGCCTAGTTATAACATTAAATAAGGATGCGGTAAATCAGCCTCAAAATATAAAGAAGAATACATTGCCTAATCACAGATTGTCATGTTCGAGATGAACCTTAAAACTAAATAAAGAATTCCCATAATAGGGTTTACCAGTAATGAAGTGTAAAAAGGTTAAACGTTTTCAATTGATTTATAAAATATAATAGCAAAAGATCGATTCCCTCGAGATTCATCTTGACAGTTCCTATCAATCGTTTAAATAAACAACATATAAATACGAAACAAATTAATCAAATATTTACACGAAAAAAGTACAGTAAAATATAAAGATCAAATACATGGCAAATACAAAAATGACACCATCGCAATTAATATTGGTAATAATGTAAAAGAAATTCAGTTTCCACAATAATACTAAAATATTCGATATCCATCTACAGATATCAATATTTCAAATCCAGCATTATACACATAACAATAATCAACAGACAATTTAAAATGGATTCTCATGAAGCAATGCAGATAAAAGTGCAGATCGTAATTCTTTACCATAAGAGGCTTGTTTAAAATACACAGCATTTGTTGTATTATCAATTGATGGAGAGATTTCATCAACTCGGGGCAAAGGATGTAAAATCGCAACATCAGGTTTGGATCTTTTCAGTATATTTTCATCAATAGTATACAATCCTTGGATTTTTTTATATTCTTGTAAGTCAGGGAATCGCTCCCTCTGAATTCTAGTAACATAAATAACATCTAATTTTTTCAACAAATCGTCAGTTAATTCAGTATGATGAAACATCTTTATATTATTTGGAATGTCATCTATTGATTCACTCCTAATTTTCAACACAGAAGGAGAAACTAGATGAATATCTACATCATAGGTAGATAATCCATATATTAAAGAATAAACAGTACGACCGTATTTTAAATCACCAACGATTCCAATAGATAACCCATTAATTCGTTTTTTCTCTTTGAATATCGTATAGATATCCAACATAGCTTGTGTCGGATGCTCTTCACTACCGCTACCGCCATTTATCACAGGTTTATCTGAAATTTCACTAGCGTAACGGCTAGAACCATCCGATGGATGACGTATTAAAACAACATCAGAATACAAAGATATTGTTTTTATTGTGTCAGCATAGCTTTCACCTTTCATGATAGAAGAAGAATCAATATTGGATATTCCCAAGGACCTACCACCAATAGATGCCATAGCAGATTCAAAACTCAATCTTGTTCTTGTACTATATTCATAAAAAATATATCCAAGTATTAGACCTTTTGCAATCTCGCCCCGCTCATTAGACGTTAAAGATTGTATTTTGTCAGTAAGATCAAAAAGATAGGCAAAATCATCAATAGTAAAATCCCTTATTGAAATAATACTCCGATTAAAAAATTTGTTACTAGGCATTTAATTAGACAATAAAAATATGCTAAAATTTATGTTTTTTTGAAATCGATTAAAAACTATCCTGACGCACAACTACTAAACCCACATTCAATACACATATTACATCCTTCAGTGATTATCAAGAAATTTTTACAAGATGGACATAACTCTTTGTTATTTTCAGGTATAGAATTAACATATGAATCAGAAGCCCTTATTGAAATCGGATTAGCTTCAAAATTGGTTGGCTCTAATTCGTTGTTAAATTTAGCGTTACCAACAGTAGCGGTAGCAGTTGCAATATCATTATCCAAATAGCTTTTAAAAATAGGAGTAACTTGTTCAAGAACATATGGCTCATGTATATTTTTGAAAATATAATCATGTAAATATGTACTAGGTTTCACTTGAAATTTTTTGTCACGCTCATTACCGGTAATATGCAATACTTGTTCGTTTCTTGAACCGTCTCTATAAATGGTAACGCCTTTTAAACCAAATTCATGAGCCAACAAATAAGCACATTTTACATCTTCAACCGAAACATCCCCAGGCATATTTATTGTTTTTGCAATTGCATTACCAATCCATTTTTGCCACACTGCCTGAGCCATAAGATGATCAGTCCAGTGTACATCAATAGCAGTAACAAAAATATTTTGTATCCATTCAGGAATTTCATCTATTCCACGTACTGAACCATAATTATTAGAAATTTTTGATAAAATTTCATCATTATATAATCCATATTCTTTTAAAACATTTTCAAAAATTTTACTAGTATAAAAGAATCTACCTACCGTGACACGTTTTTCAAACACCAAAGCAAAAACTGGTTCCACACCATTTGATACATCTGCAATCATTGATAAGGTACCAGTAGGTGCAATAGTAGTAGTCCAAGAGTTTCTAATACCATAAGTTTTAATTTTCTCTATCAAAGAGTCCCAATCATAACAATGTAGATCTTTAGGAATTTCATAGTAGCCAGACAAAGGAATAACTCCATTTTTATAAGTCGTATCATAAAATAATGGAAAAGGACCTTTAGATTTTGAAATAACTACGCTTTCATCCATACTAAAATATGACAATGTTTCTGCAAGTTTGCTCATAAGATCATACCCCTCTTTTGAGTTATACGGTATTTGTAATAGGAAAAGCAAATCAGCAATACCCATGATACCTAAGCCTATACGTCTAGTTAATTTTGTATTTACATCAATTTCTTCTACAGGATATTTGTTGGCATCTATTATATTATCTAAAAATCTAGTTGCAACTCTAATTGATTGTTCATATTTTTGCCAGTCAAATTCATATAGTCCATCCGCTTTCCTTTTAACAAATTTTGAAAGATTAATAGATCCGAGGTTACAAGACTCGTAAGGATATAAAGATTGTTCTCCGCAGGGATTTGTTGCTCTAAGGGGACCACCTTTTGCCTCGATGCATGGATTATATTTATTTATGTTATCAAAGAATATAACACCTGGTTCAGCACTTTTCCATGCACTTAAAGCAATTAGCTCCATTAGTTGATGAGAATCAATATTTTTTACATGTGCTTTAGTTCTAGGATTTCTTAAAGAATACCTATGATCATCTTTACTTACTAAGGAATCCCAAAAATCAGACCAAATTCCAACACTAACATTAAAGTTCTCATATAAACCAGGTTTGGTTTTCATTATAATAAATTTTTCAATATCTGGATGCCAAGTTTCCAAAATACCCATATTAGCACCACGTCTTTTTCCACCTTGTTTAACCACATCAGTCACTGTATCAATAATTTGCATAAAAGATGCAGGTCCGGATGCAACACCACTGGTTGAAGCAACAATATCACCCTCAGGCCTCAATGTTGAGTAATTGATTCCAACACCGCCACCTGATTTAAAAATCATGGCAGCATCAGTAGACGATTTCATTATAGAATACATATCATCAGGCATATCAAGAACAAAACAAGCAGATAGCTGTCCCAATCTAGCACCAGAGTTCATTAGAGTAGGAGTATTTGGAAGAAATTCTCCCGAAACCATCAAATTATAATATTCAAATATTTTATTACTATAATTAGCCATTCTTCCTTCCGCTATCCTACGCAGTAATTCTTTGAAGCTTATTTTGATTCTACCAATTTTTGCTTCATTAATATAAGTTCTAATTAATGATTCAAAATGAAACTTATTAAAATAATAACTTCCGATTTTTAATTTATTATTAAAATCATCCAGTTTTTCGTAATATTTTTCTGCATCGGTTATAGATTGTTTGTAAGTACCATTTAAATCAAAAATAGATGAATCATGAATAATATCTGGAATAACAACCAAAATTGCAACGCGTTCAAAAAGCTGTTTTGGACCTTCATTAATTTCATTATTGTGGTCTCTAAGCAAATAACGAGAAGATAGAACCCGGAGAGAATTTATGTCTAAAGTTTTGTCTACCTCATCAAGATCTTTTTTATTCAATATCTTCATTTTCATTTCTCTGATCTTTCGTCTCTCATGTCTGTACAATATGTAAGCTTTCGCAGTTTCAGCCAAGCCTTCTTCTATTAGGATAGATTCAACCATGTCTTGAACATCTTCAACACTTAAAACATGATCTCTATTAGCAGATCCCAAATATCCACTTTTATTTATCTTATTAACTAATTTGGTTGCAAGCGATTCAGCTAACTTTCGATCAGATTTGCCAGCTGCAGCTAATGCTTTGTATATCGCATTTGATATTTTCGATTGTTCAAAATTTACTATTTTTCCATTTCTTTTCTTTATATGAAAAATAGATTTATTTTCTGAATTATGAAGATCAGTTTCTGCCATACAGATAACAATAAAATATCCATATCGTTTAATAAAAATTTTTATTACATTAGTTAGGTTAAAGTTATCAAATTATTAGAGTTACACACAGAACACATATCATTGGTTACAACTCTAGAGCCACAAACACTACAAATAATCTGTCTATCAATTATGTCAAAATAAGGAATTAAATCTACAGATTTAGATATAAAGTCAACGGTATCATCTAAACGAAGATTAGTAGTATCCAATTTGACAGAAAAACCACCAGTTAATAAATCATCTAACAAAAGTAAATTTCGAGGTAGAGAATTTCCTTCTAGATCCTTTTTGGTAATAATTAAACCTTGAGAGTATGAGCCAAAAGTATGAGATAGTTTACCAAATTTTTTAGAATCCAGCTGAGCAAATCGTTTGGAACTATTATCATTAATTATTGAAATTCCAAAATGTTCATAATTTTTCTTATCAAAATTGAAAACAATATCATTGGCAGTTTTAATAACTTTTTGTACTATTTCGATACCTTTCTCACTATTATCAATATATCCTAAAATATCAAAAATAGATTCATTTAATCCAGTTAAATTAATTAGCATATTAGTAGATCCTGATTTGGGAAACATAAGAGGATTGGATAATGCCGGCAATAAACCTTTTCTAATATTATTAAATATCATATCTCTCTTTGATATCAAGGCATTTAATGAAGGTTTTAACAATAACGCCAGTTTTGTTCTAAAATAAGTTTCATCTTTATTCGATTGATAAGCTAAATGAGGAAGATTTAACGAGAGAGAATGCAAAGAAATTACAGGCAAGTTCGTGCCATCACTTATCTTAAAAACTCCTTTACTGCTTCTAATCGATTTTCGTGACAAAGATATCTTTCCACCAAATCGGACAATTTTTGATACCATGTTTAAAACTTCCACAGAAAGCGAAGTAGAAAATAAGATAAAAATTCCAAATTTACACAATGGAATCCTTTCAAGATACATTAGGTACCCATTTAAAATACTCAATAAAATACCATCGTTTTCTTTTAATGAAATGACAAGAGTAATAAAAGGAGAATCTAGAGAATGAATAGAAAAAGAGGAAGTTAATAAAGAATTTGCAAAGCTTGAAGATATATCTTCAAAAGATGAAAAACCATCAAACAATTTTGCAATATTTTCAACAACTATTTCTTTTGAAACTTGTCTTTGAAAAATAGAAACTAAAAGTGGTAAAATTATCCTAGCATTATCTAAATAGGGAAATCTTGGTAAATAAGGAAATTGACTATCTAGATGGATTCCTTTTTCCAAAAAATTTTCAATGTCAATAAAAATAGTATCAGGACAGATACCCCAGATACCTAAATCATCTAAATGAATTTCACCATTAAAATGCATATCTAAGATATCTTTAGGAAAATTATTTTTGAAATAATCAGAAAATACGCTTTTTGAAATATCAATAACTATATCATTAATACCATTATTTAACAATCCATTATTATTTAGTTTTTTATCCAAATCATAAACAGGAATACCAAGTCTGATTAATTTATTCATTTGTTCTTCTAAATCATGATCTAATAATACATGGTTAACACAATTTCTTATAAAACTAGAGGTCAAGTAAGAAGCAGGCGATTTATATATTTTATTTTCCACTTCTTCCGTAATTTTTGTAGCTTGTTCTAATGACATATTTGCCTCCCTCACCAAGCATTGTACTATTTTATGAGGATTGAATTCTTCAATGGTTTGATTACTTGTCCTTACATACATTTTTCCACTTTCAATTATGGATTTTTCTTCTATTTGTCGGGCCAAGTTTAAAACCAACTTTCCCAAATTAGTAATAGCATATCGTCTTTCTGCTTTATTTAGACCAACCAATGATTGTCTTAACAGCTTTCTTAAATGATAAGCAAATTTTCCAGATTCTTTTTTGGATCTAAATCCTGCTAAAGATTTTAATTCCGAATAAGTCAACGGTCCTTTAGAATTCAGGATACGTAAAATATCAATTCTATTAGGACTTGCCATTACTGAAAAAATCATTCTTACTCGTTTGGATGTAGATTCCAAAATACCTCGTTTAGTTTCCGACGCTGGTAAATATGTAATCCTCAACTATAAAAAGCAGTCCAATTATTGATATATAAATAAAACTAATAAAAAAAACGTATTAAAAAAGAGTAGAAAATTTATTCTAGGTTTCCAATAATATTTGACCGCTATTTAATATATCATCTTTTAAATTAACATTAGATCTTTTAGAAATAATAGATTCTGGAACTTCAGGTAATTTTTCTTTAGCTTCGTCTTCGAGACTATTTTGAACATCACTTAATATAGACAAGGCATCCTTATCAACCACTGAATTAATCTTACCATCGGTATTAATGGCAGAATTAATCAATACATCGCTAGATAAAGTATGAACTTGAGATAGAACATCGGTAGCGGACGGAACAGCTTTTGAAAGATCCTTTTGGATATCCGTTAACATATCTATAGTGGGATTAATAGTATCCATCATTGTTGAAAATTCATTTAAAGTTGTAAATCGTATAGCAACAACTTCTAAAGCTAAACTAACATTTTGTGTATTTTTTCTTAATCTTCTAACGGCAGACAACTCATTAGCTATTACATTGGCTTTTGCATTATTCCCTAGTTTTATATTCTGAGCAATTTTTGAACTAAAACTAGCATCAATATTTGAAAATTTTGTATCTATTGATTGTAATTGAGAAATTTGTGTATTTATCACCGAAATAGCATTATTAACATCGTTATAGAATAGACCGCTTTTTTCCATTTAATATTCTGTTAAAAGGTAATGTGTTAAAAACCATTGTTAAATTCTATATACAAAAAAGAAAACTAATTTTAACCAATGTTAAAGGATATTTTCATCTTTTTTCAAAACTAGGCCATGCTTATCATGAAAATCAATTACTTTGATTGGAGTTCCCAGAGGCAAATCGGCAGGAGATGAAATTCCGGGTAAAAATCCAGAAACATTAAGTCCACAGTCGTCCATCTTAAATACAACCCAGGCATAGGAAGCAACATCTTCGAACCCTTCAGGAACAACAGATTGTATTGTGTATGTAACAACTTTACCTTTACCATTAAATATCACTTGTTTAAACGAGTTGTTAAAACATTTATCACAAAAATATACAGTCTCTAAAATAAGGTTATCACATTTTTTACATTGATTAACCAAGATTTTACCAGTTTTTGCACAGTCTATAAATTGTTCCCTTGAGCTTTGTTTTTGTGTTTGAACTTTAGACAATTCAATCCCCTTCCTCTATAACTTATTCCATTTTTTTAAAAATATGGACAGCAGCACTAGCACCTGTTGCACCAAAATTATGAGTCAATGCTATTTTTGCATCTTTAACAGTTCTTTCACCAGCTTTGTTTGTAAATTGTTCAAATACTTCCACAACTTGTCCTACTCCTGTTGCGCCAATGGGATGACCTTTAGATTTTAATCCGCCTGAAGGATTTATAGGAATATCACCCCTTAATGTTGTTCGACCTTCTCTAACTGCTTGAGCACCAGAGCCTTTAGGAAAGAACCCCAAATCCTCTATATCTATAAGCTCAGCTATAGTAAAACAATCATGAACTTCTGCAAAATCGATATCTTTAGGAGAAAGATTAGCCATTTTATAAGCCTGTTGAGCCGCATCAATAGTACTGGGAATAGTTGTAATATCTTTTCTTGATTGAACAGCTGCAGGCGAGGCACCTCTACCTGAACCAATTACTTCAAGATAGGGTTTTCCACTTTTTTTTGCAAATTCCTCATTACATAAAATAACAGCAGATGCACCATCAGAAAATGGGCAACAATCATATAGCTTTAATGGAGAAGCAACAACCGGTGAATTCAGCACATCATCTATAGTAATTTTTTTTTTAATGTGTGCTTTTGGATTAAAAAATCCATTTTCATGATTTTTTACAGCTATCTTTGCTAGATCTTCTTCTGAGGATTTATAGGTAGCAAGATATGCCCTAGCCATGGAGCCAAAAAGTCCAGGAAATGAAGCACCATTTCCCCCCTCATAAAAAAAATCAGAACAATAAGAAAATAGAGTAGTACTTTCAACAGTTCCAGTATGTGTTATTTTTTCCACTCCAAGTGCAATAACACAATCATAAAATCCTGCAGCAATATTTGCATAGGCTTCCCTAAACATAATCGAACCTGATCCACATGCGGATTCAATAGTTAACCCAGGTACATCAGGTATTCCCAAGTTGCTCATAATTACTGGAGCCATATGTACTTGCTTGTCAGTAACACCAAAAACATTTGAAATATACCCAGCCTTTATATCTCTTGGAGTTATGCCAGCTGAATCAATGGCATCTTTTGAAGCATTAAGAGCTATTTCAACAATACTTTCATTTAATTTACCATATTTTGTACTACCAGCGCCAAGTACACAGACCTTTTCACGCATATTTAACAAATGTCTCTAGCATAATAAAAATGTAAATAATAATACAATAATTCGTTATCAGTCAAAGTTAACTTTTTAATAAATCCAAATAAAAGTAGCTTTTTTTTTAAAAATAGCCTATTGCAATGCATATAAAATATCAAATGTAGTAATTAGGCCCTGTTCACTTAAGACTTAATCCTCATTATGATAATCTACAAATAGATTCAACCAATTAATATATATTTTAATTTACATTTCTTTTTTTCTACATGGAGAGTAATCGTCAAAGATCTCAGTTCTGTCTTTGATATTGTATAGTTCTTTCAATAAATCTTATTAATAATAACAATATGCGGGTTACCTTTTACTTAATCATATAAATCAGTTCTTCTATTTTTTAATAAAGGGAGATCGTTTCGAACTGAATCGATCCTTTTAATATTCAAATCAATTATTTCCATATCTTCTCTATTGCCCATATCCAAAACTACAATTCCAAATGGATCAATTATCAAACTACGTCCACAAAAAATATTTCCTACTTGATTAGGAGCTATTAAATAAACACCATTTTCTATAGATCTAGCTTTACACATTGTTAACCAATGATCCTCTTTCATTGTTCCCTGAACCCATCCCGAGGGAGCTATTAAGGAACGTGCTCCTCCGATAGCCATTATTCGGCTTAATTCTGGAAAACGCAAATCATAACAAATCAATACACCCATTTTACCTAAAGGAGAATCAACTGGAGTAAAAATATTATTTCCAGCCAATAACTTTTTTGATTCTTGAAAGCTAAGAGCATCATAAAGATGCAATTTTCTGTATCGAGATATCAAATCCCCTTTATTATTTATAAATACTACAGTATCATAAACACGGTATTGGTTATCGATATCTTTATTTTCAGTTTCATTTGAAGATCGATCTAATTTAAAGCCCCCCGTATCTGATCGTTCATATATTGTTCCTATTACACAAATATCATTTTCCTTTGCACTTTTACATAATTCTTTAATAAAGTTGCCTTCAATTGATTCTGAAATTGAGAACAATTCTTTAGAGGTTTGAGAGTCAGGAGAAAATGCCATCTGAAACTCAGGAAAACAAATAATATTGGCATTTTTTCTCCCAGCTTTTTCAATCTGTTCTTGAGAGAACAATATATTTTCATCTTTATTTAACGAAGATTTCATCTGAACAATTGAAACTTTTACCATCCTTTTTCAACATATATTAAAGATAAACCAGAATTAAATTTAGCGAATATACAATATAAAAAAAGAGAAAAACATTTAATTGTATTTTGAATTAATATATAGAGAAAGAAAGGTTGGAAGAGATACAAGGTTGGGAAAAAATAGACGGCAAATTATGCAAGGACTTTAAATTTATTAATTTTATCGAAGCTTTTAGTTTTATAACAAAAATTGCACTTGAATCTGAAAAAATGAATCATCATCCAGACATCACAATTTCGTACAATAAAGTAAATATAAAATTGATAAGTCATGATATAAACCAAATTAGTGAAAGAGATACAGATTTAGCAAAAAAAATAGATAAATTAACTATATAAATAACATAAAAAAATGTAAATATAGTTGTAATGGATTAAAAAATTAATGAGTGTTGCAGAAAGATACGACCAGATCATAAAAGTCGAACCCAGAATAAAAATTTTGGGCATTTTAAAAGACGGTAATATGGATTTAAATGTTAAAAATTCAAATGAAGATTTAGACGACAATGCTGCAAAATTAAGTTTTCTTCAAACTCATCATATAATAGAAATAGGAAAAAGATTCTCGAATGAACTAGGAAAATTAGAATACATAGCTTTTGAATACGATAAATTAAAGTTATTTGATCTACCTGCAAAAGAAGAAATAATTACCTTTGCAATCACAAAAGATGTGGATGATGAAGAAATTGTAAAAACAATTTCCGACCATGTTTTAGAGTCAGAAAGAGGTAAAGCATCAGAAGAGGAAAAGATCTATAAGGAAAGTAGTTCCAGCGATTTATGGCAGAACTATATGTTAAACTATATTGGATTTATGAAGGAATTCGCAATATCCTCGATACAAAACAATGAAAGGATTTTAATGTCGTTTTGGAAAAAGTTTAATAAATAATCATTTTTTTATTTCATTTTACTTTTCAAATAATAAATAATTATTAGTATTATAATAAAGTAATACTTTTCCAATCAGGCAGTAAATAAAAATTTAATAAATAATCCCCACAGACAATTGAATTGGGGTTGAGATTGCACCTTATGTTTGGGCCAACCAAAGACAAAATAGGAAAACTATTGTTTATTTTATTAGATAGTTTGATAAGATTGTTTATCTCATATCCATGTATTTTAGGAATCTTTGTGCTAGATTTTATCTGAATCAACCAAATTATATCATTTTTTATGGCAATTATATCAGATGGCCCTCTGCTTCCTTTAGAAAAATAAATATTCCAATCATGCGACTTTAAATGCAAACCTACTAAAAACTCGGCATCACGTCCAAATTTACTAAAAGAATAATACAAAAATAAACTATAGAATTAGAACATATAAATTTTTAATCATACATTTAATTACTAATTTTATACTATAGACAATTTCATTATATATTAATTTGAATGACTCTAAAAAAATGGTGAAAAGAGGGCTTTTTATTGGAAGGTTTCAACCTTTACACAATGGACATATAAATTCGATAAAATATTGTCTAAATAAAGTAGATGAACTGGTAATTGTTATTGGCAGTGCAGATAAAAGTTTTGAATTTAAAAATCCTTTTACTGCAGGTGAGAGACTAGAAATGATAAGAGAAGCTATTTGTAATGAAATCAAAAAAGAAACATTACAAAAAATTTTTCTTATACCAGTACCCGATATTGGAACACATAGATTATGGACATATAATGTAGATCTACTAGTTCCAAGATACAGCATAGTATTTACAAATGATCAATTTACAACCATGTTATTTAAAGAAAGAGAAATAGAAATAATCCATCCGGAATTGATAAATAGAGAAAAACTTTCAGCTACAGAGGTTAGATTTAGAATTGCAAATGATAAAAATTGGAAAGAATTGGTGTCTTCCAGCACTGTAAAGATTATTGAAGAGTTAAATGGGATTGAAAGGATAAAAACAATTATCAATATAAACACAAATCATCATCATCATTAAAATTAAAACCATAATAACAAAAAATTAATTTAAAATCAAAATATAAATACATAATTGCTAATAATAGATGGATCAACTGGTGAAGGAGGAGGTCAAATACTTAGAAGTGCATTAACAATATCAACCATCATTAAAAAACCTGTAAAAATAATAAACATTCGGACAAAAAGAAATAATCCAGGATTAAGACATCAACACGTTACTGCAATAAAATTATTATCAAAATTATTTGATATTCAAATCGAAAATGTGGGGTTAGGTGCAGAGTGGATTCAAATAATATTTGATAAAAATAATAAAAAAGAAATTGAAATAAAAGAAGATAAATTAAATATTGATATTGGAACTGCTGGAAGTATTCCATTATTACTACAAACATTAATTCCAGCTATTGCAATTTCCCAAAAGGGTATTAATATTCAGTTAACAGGAGGTACGGATGTAAAGCATAGCCCCACAATAGATTATATTAGATATGTAATGAAAGAAGCATTTAATAAAATAGGAATTTGCTTTGATATAAATGTAATAAAAAGAGGATTTTTTCCTAACGGTAAAGGAATTGTTAATATAAATATACATAAATCAAATATTCTGAAACCAATAGATTTTTGTAATTTCAAAGAGATAAATCCAAACATAATTAGCGTTGCAGGTAGATTACCAAAACATGTTACAGATAGGCAAATTAGCAGTGCTTTATCAAATCTAGAGAAAAATGGAATTGGATGTGACAAATATAAATCATCAATAGAGAATTCAGCAAGTCCAGGTACATCTATTTTAATATACAGTACATCAGAATCCGGAATTCACATAGGAGCAGATTCGATAGGCGAAAAAAACATAAAAGCTGAAATAGTGGGCTGTAGAGCATCAGAAAAGTTTATAGAAGAATATAAATTTCGATCTTGTATAGATACTAATTTAGCAGATATGCTAGTACTGCCATTAAGTTTCGTTAAAGAAAAATCAAGGTATAAAATATCGAGAATTTCAAAACATCTTTTAACAAATTTAGAAATAATCAAAAAAATAAATGGCATGGAATATCAAATAGATAATGTATCAGAAAATGAATTTATTGTAACAATAAAAGGATCTAATTCTATTTAAAAAATTTTTTTGTTTCACCCAATGTAACCATATTAATTGGATCGACCTTTACAACCATTGGCAGATTAGAAACCACTTTTCCTATCGAAAGGCAACTCCGATAAGATAAAGTTTTAACTAAAGATTTTATTGTAGAGCTATCAAGCAAAGATACTTTGGAGATCTTTTCTAAATCAGCATCATTAGTAAAATTAAATAAAAAAATGTTATCAACCTGTCTATAAATAGTATCGTTAAGTGCATCAGGCTGATTAGTAATAAAGGTAGTGTAAATTCCAAAGTGTCTCATTCGAGTTATCAAATCTTCCCAGTAGGTATCTCGAATGTATAAATGAGCTTCTTCTGCGAAAATAAAAATTGGCGGAATTAATGATTTTTCCAACAAATCTATTAATTTATTCATTACCAATTCCACAACCATACGCCTGACAACAGGCGAAATTCGGCTCATATTGATTATCATACCGGCTCCTTTTTTTTTCATTTTTATCAGCTCTTCAAATTGAAATCCTTTTTCATTAGACTTATTAAAAGAAAAAAGAAGAGAAGAGCTGATTATATGAAATCGAGATAATAAAGCATCTCGTACCAACTCGTTGATATTCCATGTACTAAATGCATGTCCCATTTCATCTAATCCAAGCATCTTTTTATTTTCAAGTGAATCCCATATTCTAAAAAATTCCCTTAAAGAAGCAGCAGGCATATCAAGAGCATTTTTTAACATATTTGAAATCGAAGGCTTACCACAATATCGTAAATCAAACTTCAATCCTTTTCCAGGTTCCAATAAAAGCAACTTTTCGTTAATAGGTGATGGTCTTCCTTCATTATTTAACATTAACCCACTATATTCATTATTTAAATCAAAAACAATAACATATGCACCGTATTGAATTAAAAATTTAATCAATATTTTTGAAAGATGAGATTTTCCCGTTTCTTTTTTTCCTGTGATAACATTCAATTTACCATCAAGATCTTCTGCATAAATCTCAAAAGATTGATCATCAGATCCTGATTTACCGATTGAAATAGGATATTGCATATTTTTTTTTATCAAAGATTTGATTTCGCTATAACTTATTTTAACAATTTTGGAATTTACTCTTGATGGAACCCAATCAACATCAGCAGTTAGATTGTCATATTTATCAATGGAACCGCGGATTTTTGTTCTAAATAGTCTTACATCTCTCATTATTTGAGAAAGATTATTAATTTCCAAAGGATCAAATATATTTTCGGAACTATATTTACCAATAACTTCATCCTTTATTATTTCATCCGCAAGTGATTGAGAGGAAAAATATTCTTCATCATAAATTTGAACTAACAATTTTTTATTAATATTAAAATCTTCAATGATAAAATAATCACCTTTATTTGCAAAATCATTTGTTACCGCAAGCAATATTATCTCATCTCCATTTTTTGATAAAATCTTCATTTCCACATAGATCCTAAAATAGAATTTCTGATATTTTCATGGTAAATTTCTTTAATAAAATAATTGGATTTTATAAAACTTTGTATACTTGATAAATCAGTATTTGAAAAAGTTGAAACATGATGAGACAGTTGCAATGTACTTGGATATCCATTAGTGATAAATTCATTATAAAGTAATGTTCCTAGCGATCGTGTAACGTTATCATCATATGCTACTACATCAGCTCTTAATATATTAGCAAATTTACTATCATCAAATTTTACTAAGATATGCTCTCCATATATTCTTCTAATTAAACTCGTTATAACCAAATTAATGTTAATAAAAGAAGGATTTTGGACTTTCATTAAAGGATAAGAAAAATATTTTAAAACTTTTATCTTTGTATTCTTACTAATTCCAATTATCAAGTTTTTATTAATAACTGAATTTTCAATTATTTTTGTAAGAGAATAAAATTGATTCTCAAATATCGAATATTTAAGAGAACCGTCAATAAGAATTATAGAATCAGTAACTAATTTAGATAACCAAAATTGGATGTACCGCTCGAAATTAATTCTAAGAAATTTTTTAGCATAATCATCATTAAATAACGTTAATTTTAATACATTTTGATCTAGACGAAAATTTTTTAATATTTCTTCATTCAGGTAAAATATAAAAGGTCCAATTTTAAGATGTGTTACTGGGCTCCCCTTAAATGAGATACATGTAGAGCCTTTTATTGCATACAAGCCCCCATCTTCCACTTCTGCAACTTTAATGCAACTTGAATCAATACCAAAAACGAATTTATCTTTTTTAACAATGTCAATATTGTTAACTTGAACGCAATCGTATTTTTCAGAACGCATTCCCCAATTTTGAATAGGAACTCCATCATCATCATTTACAAAAACCAATTTTTTATTTTCTAACAATTTTTTATAATCTTTACAAAAAAAGGAATTGGTAAAATTGTCAATTAATGATTTTTTTATTTCATCTATATTAGATCCTTGATCATGAAAATTTAATTGATTGCTCATCTTGTTCAACAACATCATCTATATTAATAAATGTTGTTCATGATGAACATCATGCACAGCAACAACTTTATCAGAGAGAAATAAGAATAATACCATAGATGAATGAGGCAGTATCAAAACTCTCTGTCGAGGCCCGAATTAAACTCAAATACAATGATTGGGAGGTCGAAATCACTTGTACAGAGGACAAAGTAAAACAGGTTGTTGAGAATGTACTTTCTGGAATAGATATCGCCTCATTCTCAAATACAAAAGTATCCAATGAAATCGAGGCTTTGAGAAATGAAATAAATCAGTTAAAACTAAAGTATGAAACAACTAACAATAAAAGCATTAACTACAATCAAAGGGGAAACAGCATTTCATTAAAAGAATTAACTAAGAATGGGAATACATGCAGAAGTTTAATAGAAAAGATTTTTTACGAAAAATATTTTGAAAGTGAAAAGTTATTGGGCGATGTTCATGAAGAATTATCAAGAATGGGTTATAACTATGATAGAACAGCAGTATCCCATTCGTTAACAGATATGGTTAGAGAAGGAATACTAACCAGAGTAGGCACTCTCAGAAATTATAGATATATTCAGAAAAAACCATTATTTGAGAAATAATATCATTATTTTGTATTAATTTTTTTTTTGGTTATAGTATTATTTAGCCAACTGATACCAGATGTAGTAATTACATAAACCACTAATTCCAATTGGCTTTCTTTATTAACACTTCTATACACATAACCAGCTTTAACTAATTCAGATAACCTAGAGCTTATAGATTTTGGGTTTAAATTTGTTGCTGCATGTATATCAGCAATGGGAGATGATTTATCAGGAATTTTACCTAATTCAAAAGCTATTTTTATTCCTAATAAAAACAACATAACTATTTCTTTATCAGAAAACTTTTTATTTTGAATTTCGCCATCATCTGGTAAAATTTTTGGTCCTTCGGGTGTAATTTTGATTATAGAAGAATAAAGATCTATCAATTCTGAAATAGAATAATTTAATGAAATCTTTCTAGCCAAACTAATTTCAGGTATATTTTTAGTAAGGAAATTCATGACAGAAGAGGCAACGTTCTCAGGTTCACCACTATATTGTACCTTTATATCACCGAATTGGACAGATACATTTATAGTTTCAGGTTTTTTAAAATCTTTTGAAGTCATCTAAATATATTCAATAAACCCATAAATACACATAAACTTATGAATGTATATTTATTAATTTGTTTATAACATCAATAATCGTATTGTTAAAGATAAAAGAGTCACGATGAAAAGTACATTGATGGAAGAAATATCAAACCAAATTGAAGGATAATTGTAAGAAATGTATAATATAGATAATAAAAATAATTTTATAAAAGGAGCATTTACAAAACTTTTAAAACCCTTCGAAGAATCCATAAAAGATATTGAAAAAATTACAAAGTCTTTTGGATTAGCCATTAAAATACATAGCGATATAATCAGAAAATATCAATCGGATGTTACAGAACCTCAGATAAACCATTCATTAAGAGTGGCTTTGATTTTATCTGAAGAAATAAAAATGAATGAATCAGATTTGGTCTGTTCGGCATTGCTTCATGATATTTTCAATAAACCAGATTTATCCCAAGAAATTAAGGACCATATAAAAATAGAAATTGGTGAAAAAGTGTATAAAACGATTTCATTTTTTAATAAAAAGACAAAAAAAAACAATAATAAATCATCATCAAATGGAGCAGGAGCAGAGGCTATTGAGATACAGATTTCAAAAATAAAAAAAGCAGATATTTATGTCAAATGCATAATTTTAGCAGAGAGACTTGATGATATAAGATCATTAAAGAACTCAAGAAGAAAAGACAAAATTGCCAGATTTAAAGAAGAAACCCAAAAATACTTTTTACCATTAGCAGAGCAAACTAATGAGAAAATATTATTAAAATTAATAATCGCGCTATATGAATTAAAATAAGCTATGTAGTACATTTCCCATTCCCATTCCCATTTCTTTTTTTATGGTTTTTCCAATGATTCATACACCCAAAAATAAAGTGTTCTGTACAGCCGCAAATAATACATCTTTTTATTTTTATCACCATCCACATATAATAAATAAATAAAATAACGCAGATCTAAACATTATCTTCTTGGGCTCGATAGCCCAGTTACGATATAATTTACTGAATCTGCAATATAACACGAATGATCTGATATTCGTTCTAAATATTTTAAAATTAAAGCAGAAGAAATATTGCAGCGGTTATCCGAATATACAGGGTTTACTTTTATATTTGCAGCAAATTCACGTAAACTTTTTTTGTATAAAATATCTACATAATTCTCCATTTCATATATCTTGTTGGATAGCGAATTATCAAGCAAACGTAAAGCAGATACACCAGTATTCATCATCTCTAAAACAATTTCGGACATTGAAATAACTAGAGATTTGTCACACAGCTCAAGTGGTCCAAAAATTTCTAGCGTATCAATAATATCATATGCATAACGACCGAATCTGGAAAAACCATAAGATATTTCCATGCAGGATTTTATATATCGTAGATCAGTTGCAACAGGTTGAAATCTAGCAATTAACTCGGTTGTTAATTCTGAAACTTCATCTTGAAGAAAACGTAATTTTGCTGATGTTTTAAATATTTCTTTTGTAGCTTCCATATTATCTTCTTTATAGGATGTGATGGATTTTATCACCGTTTTTTCAGCAATACTAGCCATGTCAAGGATAATGATGGTTAGCTGGTTTAAACCTAAATCAATTAGACGAGCCAACGCGATTATAAAATAAAAACAGAAAACAAAAAGAACAACAATTATCCAAATTTACCAGAAATATATCTTTCAGTTAACTCTTTAGCAGGATTTTTAAATATCTGAGCAGTATGACCATATTCAATCAATTCTCCAAGATACATAAAAGCAGTGTAATCTGAAACTCTTGCGGCTTGTTGCATATTATGAGTCACAATTATCACGGTAAGGTTTTTTTTAAGATTACTTATTAACTCCTCTATTTTAGAGGATGCAGTAGGATCTAGTGCAGATGTGGGTTCATCCATTAAAAGGATCTCAGGTTGCATTGCTAACGCTCTAGCTATACAAAGTCTTTGTTGCTGACCCCCAGACAAACTTATACCGGGTTTAGCAAGATCATTTTTAACTTCATCCCATAATCCAGCACCTTCAAGGCTTTCTTCAACTACATTTTTTATTAGAGTTTTATTCTTAATGCCGTTGAGTTTTAACCCCGATGCAACGTTGTCATAAATACTCATGGTTGGAAATGGATTTGGTTTCTGAAAAACCATACCCATACGACGTTTAACAATAACAGGATCAGAACTTTTATCATAGATATTAAGATCATCTAAAATTATTTGACCCTCAACAGAAGCACGAGGAGTCATCTCATGCATTCTATTTATACACCTTAATAAAGTGGTCTTTCCACATCCAGAAGGACCTATTAAAGCAGTTACGCAGTTTTGTTTAATATCAATATTAATATTTTTTAATGCAATCTTACCAGCAAACCAAGCATTCAAAGAAGTAACAGAAAGCTTTGGTTTGTCTTTACCAAATAAATTAGAGGATTTGTTTTCAACACTAGATGTATCAGATGATAATGAAGAAGCCGATGGCATATTACGAGCATTGTTTTCAACACTAGATGTATCAGATGATGACGGTAGTGGTGGTGGTGGTGGTGGTGGTGGCATATTACGTTTATTTTTACTAGTAGTAGAAGATCTTAATATATTATTCAAAAAATTTCACGCGTGATTAGCATAAATAGAACAATTCAAGTAATATACATTTACTAAATGAAATAAATGGTATCATATAGATGCATAGAGATACAAGGATAGGCGATGGATCACGTTGCAGTTTTTAATTGGAAGCCTCTTTTTTGAGAGATCATTCTTAAAACAATACTTAAAGATAATACAATCAATATAAGAAGCAATGCTGCACCCCATCCTTGCTGATGTGCAGATGGATAAGGCTGTGAAGCAAGTCTCCAGATTCTCAAAGGTAATGCATCAACAGGAGAATTAAAACTGCTAAAAAATAAACTGGTGCCTAAAATAGTCATTATTAATGGTGCGGTTTCACCAGCAATTCTAGAGATCCCTAAAACAATACCAGTAACTATTCCGCTTTTAGAGCCTTTTACAACTATATGCCAAACAACTTTCCATTTAGAGACACCAAGCGCATATCCAGCCTCCCTTAACGAGTTTGGAATTAGCTTTAACGTTTCCTCAGAAACTCTAGCAACTATTGGTATCATTATAATAGATAAAACAAAAGCTCCTGCTACGATTGAAAATGAACCTAATGCTAAAACTATAGTAATGTATCCAACTATTCCTATAACAACAGAAGGAATGCCTGTCATTACATCATTAAATAACCGAAGCAAATATGCAAATCGTCTGTTGCTGGAGGAAAAAGAAGCATATTCTGAGAGATAAACTCCAACTAAAACTCCTACAGGAGCTCCAACTAATGTAGCAAAACCAACAATCATAAGGGTTCCCTGAATAGCAGGCCCAATTCCTCCATCATTTGAGCCTATTGAACCTGGAGGAAGAAATAGAAAATTCAAATTAAATGCAGCAGATCCATTTTCAAAAACATCCACTAAAATACTGACAAGTGGTATGATTGCAATAACTACACAACCAAATAATACAACTGTAATTAATTTATTAATATATTTTCTCTTTTTTGAATTTTTTACAATAGAATCTTGAATTATTGATTTGTAATCTTTATTTTCTTTATTCATTTTATTCCCTCAAGTTTGAATTAGATTTTGTTACTTTTGAAACTATAAAAACTGCAATTATGTTGATAAAAAAAGTTATTACAAATAATACTAGTCCTAGTCCTATAAGTGCGGACAAATGTAAATCGCCTGATGCTTCATTGAATTCATTTGCAATAATACTTGACAAAGTTTGGCTTGGAGAAAATAAACTCATTGGAATGGCAGATAAACCTACCGCATTGCCAATAATCATAGTTACCAGAATTGTTTCGCCAATAGCCCTTCCCAGACCTAAAAAGGAAGCCCCCAATAAGCCGGATTTTCCATATGGAAGAATAGCCGTTCTGACCATTTCCCAACGGGTTGCCCCAAGTGCATATGCAGCTTCTTTCTGCGAATGAGGCACAGATTTGATAACTTCTCTTGAAACGGCAGATATTATAGGAATAATCATTATTGCAAGAACTATACCTGCAGTAAATACATCAAGACCAAATGGAGTTTGGCCAAAAACTGATAAATTGCCAAATGAATTATGAAGAGGCATTTCTATATAATCTCTTAACCAAAATCTAAATACAAATAATGCCCATAATCCATATACAATACTTGGAACTGCTGCAAGCAATTCGACAATAAAAGATAAAACAGTACCAATTTTACCTGGTACAAGTTCATTAACAAAAATTGCAATTCCTATACTTATTGGAACAGCAATAGTCATTGCAATTGCAGAACTAACCAATGTACCTATAATATAAGGAAGTGCGCCAAATGCTTCCCGACCTTCTACAGGGTTCCAATCAGTACCAAAAATAAAATGTAAACCTTCTTTAAATAAAATTGGAAGAGAGCCTTCAGTTAATGCATAAAAAACTAATGCAACCATTATCAAAGCATAGATTGAAGCCCCGATTACAAGGGCTTTAAAAAATTTGTCACCTGATATGGATTTAATAGATTTAGAATGGATTGATTGTACAATCTCTGTTCGATGGTCCTTTGAGCTCAATATTTACATAAGTACATATGTTTTTTGCTAATATGTATTACATATATAATAAATATAGAAAAATTAAACTATATAGAAAATAAAAAATTATTTTGTTGATATTGGACTTCCTTTAAAGGTCAGGGCACTCAATGTTTGTTGATCTATTTTAACTACTGCCGGAGGTAATGGTACATATCCTAGTGGTTTTGAAAATTTTTGTCCATCAGTTATTGCCCAAGATAGGAAGCTAACAATAGATTTTGCCTTTTGTGCATCTATAGAGGGATTAGTACTTAATTCCTTATACAATATAATGTATGTGAAACTGGCAATTGGATAGGAATTTTTACCAGGTGCATCGGTGAGTGATACACTAGTCCATGGATCAGTACCCTTTGGTAAAGTAGAAGCAGATGCAGATACTGCAGCCATGGTAGACTCAATAGACGGTATAACAAAATTACCCGCTTTATTTTGGAGGGTAGCATAGTTCATTTTAGAAGTTAAAGCATATGCAAGTTCGACATATCCTATAGAATAGGGTGAACCAGTAATTGAAGCTGAAACTCCTTCATTACCTGGAGCACCTATGCCTGTTGGCCATTGTACTGATGTTGAAGATCCGACCTTACTGGACCATTCAGGGCTTATTTTAGATAGATAATTTGTAAACACAAAGGTGGTACCAGAGCCATCAGAGCGATGAACTACAGTTATAGGATTGGACGGCAAAGTGACATTTGGATTTAATTGTTTAATTTTAGGATCGTCCCATTTAGTTATTTTCCCTAAAAATATATCTGCAATTACAGGACCAGATAACTTAAGAGGAGTTGTAACTCCTGGTAAATTATATGAAAGTACAACAGATCCGATGGTTTCTGGAATATGGACAGGATTGACGGCTTTAGCAAAGTCAGTTTTGCTCAAAGGAGCATCAGTTGCTCCAAAATCAACAGTTTTTTCCAAAAACTGTTTAATTCCTCCACCACTACCAATTGAAGCATAATTAATATTTACATTAGGATTAACTTTTTGGTATTCTACTCTCCAGGTATCTATTAATGGAAAAGGAAAAGTGGCTCCTGCGCCATTAATTGTAACTTTTTGCTGTGCATAGGCTGAATTGGCTGAATTGATCACCAACGGGATTAAAATGGATAGTGCTAATAACGATACACCAATTTTTTTTAAATTAGATATACAGGTCATTAAAAAGTATTATAGTATTTAGTTATTAATCAATTATCTATATAATGATTATATTCTATATACAAGCAGTTAATAACAGAATAAAACCAGGGCAGTATTTTGTAATATATTCACTAGATCTTGTATAATTAGTCCAAACAGCTTTATTTCTGTCTGCCCTGTATAAAATTGTCCTTTCTTTTTGTCATCATACGATAGGTTATCCAAGACGCCCTCAATCTTCAAATCATTTAGCGGTCTATTAATTCCACAGTTTGATGGCATATGTAAAGAAATAGAATCAAAGTACAAAAAAAAATGATTTCAAACGTTTACTGTTATTCCTCCAAAAAAAAGAACGAGTCGTAAGTGCATGGAGACGCTTCGAATTGGATGTTAAGAATAGAGTTATCATGGTTTTAATGTACTATAAGCTTTCCATAACATACACGCGGTCCGAATTCCTATTTGGATTGGATGAGTAACATATACAGAGATACCAAAAGATCGAAGGGTCGATAAGGGCAGTGCTTACCAATACCACAAATTATACAAGGTAACCAGACGATTGAAAACTAAGGAGGAGATCGAACAATATTTCCAATCTTTTTTGCTTTTATAGATTGTATTGAACAACAGATACCAAGGTCAGAGAACAGATTAAGAAGAAGGATATACTACTATAGAAAGAGAAAGAAACATACAATCAAGAACCTGTACACGGTAAACGAAGATAGCATTATAATATACAAATGCAAGCACAAACAAATAGGAGAGAAACATGATTACAACATTTACAGAAAGAACCATCCTAAATTACCTAAGGATGTAATGAGCATATTTGACCTTTGATTCTTGGAAGTACAGAAGGATTTTCCAAAACAGAAATCATCCTTTTACATATCAAAAAGGAGAAAGACTGCAAACTTACTGTACAGCAAAAAGAGTATAACCGTAATTCAAGGAAGAGAACCGTAATAGAACATGTCATATGCTGGTTAAAGTAGTACAGGATACTTGCAGATGTATTTAGAAACAAAATATAGAAAACGATAAGATATCAGATATAGTATCAGGCTTGATAAATTACAGAATAATGAATCCTACTTTGAATCGAACAAGAATGTTAGTTAGTGGGGCGACGTTCATCCATTATAATTACGCAAGAGATCTAATAATTATAACACAATAAATATATTATAATATCAAGATAACTGCACTTATTACTGTAGTCCACAATCCATCCTTATGTCCCTCTGCAGACTGTGTAACATTTTGTGTTTTGTAAATTTTTCCTGAAAGTTTCCATTGTTCTTCTCTCTGATCCCATGTAAGTAAGGAATCGTTAGGCAAACCAAGTGTAGTAGCTAGCATCTCCATGGCCATATCTTCGGCATAATCTCCAGCTTTTTGTGCAGTTTCTCCAAAAGAATGGTGTTCAGAAATGTAACCATGACGTGTATCATCTGCAGGTCTTGCCAAACCAATAGATGATGCAATAA